>CAWIYT010000070.1:0-17245 GCA_963840085.1 uncultured Nitrososphaerales archaeon | reverse complement strand
TCAAACCAGAAATTCTAGAAAAAATAAATGAAAACTAAATTTTAGATGAGTATCAAAGACCAATTAATACTACTTATGATATATTCATTTACTAGAGATTAGAAGCATCTTGCGATTAATTCATCAAGTAAATCCTGTGCTGATTTCTGTTCATCTTTTAAATATTCTAGCATTATTGTTATCATTTTATTTTGATACTCTCTAAAAATAGTAAGAAATTCTTCTTTATCATTCTCTTTCACATCTTCCAAAAAGTGGGCTAAATAATGAGTAATCTCATTAGAATATCTTTTGACAATCCAATAGTTTATAAAAGCATTATTGTTAGTGTCTAAATTTAAGTTACTATATTGCTCATCAAACCAAATTTGGCTTTTAAGCTCCTTTGCAATAGTTATTAATATATCAACATCATAATATCGTAAATGTTGATGATTTTTAATTATATCTTTAAGGATTTCTTTAAATCTTTTATAGTGCAACAAGAATGGAAAATTTGAAGAATGATTTTGTGATAAATTTGCTAGCACATCAGAAATATTTTTTCTATATTTCTCTCTATTTTTTGAAGATTCTTTTTGATTTTCGTCTTCATTTTCATTAGGATTAGAGTCATCAATTTTACCTAAAATGTAAAGAATTAATCCTCTTATGTTCAAGAAATATTTTTCTATTTCTATAGATTCTTCAACTCTTTCTATTTTTGTTTGATATTGAGGATTTGAAAAATTTTTTGAAGTGATTTGATATCTCTCTTTTGATACATAGTCTTTTAATGGTTTTCTTGTAATGTGTCCATCTCTAGTAACAACATCAATAGTTTCATTCTCATAATTTTACCCAGAGGAATCTGTGTATAAATTTCTAGAAATCTGATTATTATCTTTCAATTTTCTTTTTTTGATTTTAGCTATAGATAATATCCAAAAAAAATGGTCTTTTTCTATAAATCATATTCATAAAATTGTCAAATGGGTCACCAAAACTTATTGTAGGAATATAAATTTCCTTATCATTTTTTATCTTCAATGATACTATTTTTTTCTCATTATTTTCATTCAGAATTATTTCAACGTTATTATATCTAGTCTTTTCAATTGAAACCTTTATGTCTTTAGATTGAGTTTCTATTATGATTATTTTATCATCTTTACTTTTAGAAAATACAGGAAGAACATCTGGTTCTTCAAAGGAATTACCAGCTATTCTTAAATCAACTTTAAACTCATATTTGATATAATTTATTACTCTTTTCTGTTGTGATTCATCTTTTATGATTTCATCCCAATTAAAAAAATATGAGTAAAAGTTGTCAACTAAATTGGGTCTTAGATTCTTAATCATCTTATAGATATATTGATTATGTTTCTTTTTCCATTTGCTTTTATCTTTCTTTCTATTATGAGTTGTTCCTTCTATATTTGGATATAATCTTGTAAATTCTTTGATTATTTCATATGAAGATATAGGTTTTGGAGAAAGTCCTATTATTTCTAATACTTTTGTATAGTTTTTATTTTCAATTAAATTATGTTTTATCGAATTATTGGTAACACTTTTTTTCATTTTTCTAACAAGATTCAAATTTCTAACACAAAGGCCTAATAAATGGTAACATGTTCTACTTAAAAGCTAAAATTTATCTAATAGCATGCATATGACAAAATTAATTAGAATAACTGAATCAACATACAATGAACTAATAAGAGATGCACATTATCTAGATACTATTGACAGTATTATCCAAAGGCTTTTGAAATATAAAAATTCAATGAGGATACCTAATAATGAATGATATTTTTTTTAAAGCTAACGAAATCTCTACTGAAATCTGTAATGCCTTTAGATGTTATAATACAGCAACAGTTAGAATTGTACTTCCAGTTGGGTCCAAATCACTTACAATATTTGTCTGTGAAAGATGTAAATCAAAATTCGAAAATTAAGTTATGACTGTAATTTCATTATTTTTGTATAATAAAAAGAATAACAGAGTTAGAATATTCACAAATGATAATAATATTGAGAATATCTTTACAAATATTAATTGATTTGAAACACCATCAAAACTTATCTTTATACAAATAAAATTGATTGATAATCTACCTGTAGCAGAAAATAGACCATCTGAGCAATTAGTCCATAGTCATGGGCGAGGAAAATGTATTAAAAATGAAGAATTGGAAGAACTTGCGTCAGAAAAATATCAAAAAAATCGAAGAGGGATAACATACAAAGATGTAATGGAAAAATTCCTTTGTAAAAAGAAAAAAGCACAACGTAGACTCAAGAATGCCTGCATAGAAACGATAGATAATAATGGAAAAAAGACTCCTATCCTTTTTAGAGCATTCAAAAGAACTAATCCACAGCAGTTCTATCCATACTCAAAAAGAGCAAATATAATAGAGAATTGGGAAGATAACAAAAATAGACCAATTGACCCTACGGTGGCTAAGCTATATTCAAGCCCATATCTTGAAAAACTAAAGGTGCGATATATATCGGAATTATTAAGCCTTTTAGACAATCAGCCAATATCTATTCATAAACTGCAGTTAAAATTATTTGTTGATAAAAATTACTATGATGAAATAGATATAAAACAAATTACAACAGGAAATAAATCCAAAGCTCATGAAGAAAAGTTTGGGCCAAGAAATGTAACTTATGAAGTTTACCCATGTGGTACGGTTATGACATATATTGCCTGTTCAAACAATCCATTTAAACTTGAAGTTGAAGAAGATGTAAGTTCTTTTTTTTCATTTTTAGGTCAGGTAAAAGATAGATTAATTCACTTTCTAAGTGATTTTTCTGTACAGCAATTCCACAAGTAATGGACTGGATTCTTGTTCAATGTGATATAAATCAAGATGTAGGCATTAATATTGTAGAACAATTAACCCTTCCAGACCTTCAGTTACGTATCTATGACAGAATTTTTCGATTGTATGTAAAAAATACAGATGGAAGCTCTTATTATAGAATAGAAGAATCAAGACAAGTTAATCAAGCTATTAGACTTGCCATTCCAGAAATCATGAAATTATCAAATTATCATGTTTACAATCCTGCAAAGTATAACTATATTCAATAGAAATAAATAATTTAAGAGGCTATTCATCAATTAGAAAATAAAATTAACCCATAATAATTACCAATTATAATATCTTGGTAAAGGTCCTAATGATGGTAGTTGATGATTTTTCATACTATTTTGATTTAACAAATAGTTATTTTTCATTTGTTTTAATCCTTCTATTTCTTCTGTAAGAGTTGAACGAGTCTTGTATAATTTGATTGTATCATAGGCTATACTCAATACTTTTTCACAATCTTCCAAGGATATTTCATTTCTTAATAAGAAGTAATATATTTTAAAAATATAATCTAAATTATATTCATTCTCAATGTATATGTTATAGAGTTTTGTCATTTTGTTCAAACGTAAGTACTCCAACCAATGCTTTCGAACTCTTTGAAAATAAGTTCAATTCGATAGCAACTTCAACTGGAGTTTTTCCAATACGAAATAAATCATAGGCTTTAATATTTTTAGACAGTTTTTTTATTTTTTGATTCAAGGGATTATTTTCTTCTTTTTTATTTTGTTGTAAACTTATTTTTTTATCATATACTTTGATTATCCTTGATATATCCCGAAATGACATATGAACTATTATAGCTATCTCTTTTAGTGTTTTTCCTTCTTTATGAAGGTAAATAACTTTTTTTTCTTTTTCAAATTTATTTAAAGGAATTTGAAATTCCAATACAACAATTAATAAAAAAACGAATACTTAAATGGTAAGGTATTTTCAATAATTACCCTTTGTTACCTACTAATACCTTCTATTTTTGTCCTATTCAGTTATAATTGAGCAATACCAGTAACTATATTGATAATATTTTTTTTGAATTTTTTTGAATTTGAGATTCTTTTAAGTTGACGTTATTCAATTTCTTTATTTTTTTATAATAACCTATTTTTTTTATTTGCTATAACATTTTAATCTAAAGAAAGAACTATGAAAGAGTTAAAAAAAAAATTATTACTAATTGTTTAGTGAACATTGAACAATCTAGTAACTGTCGTAGGAATATTTATAGTTACATTATTGATAGTAAGTCCTTTTATTTTAACAATAGAAAAGGCTTATGCTAAAGATGCATTCTGGACAGGATATGATGATGGATTGAGCTAATAAAATGTCAACCACAGCTACTATTATTAAAATCAATCCTGAATATTCCAAACTAGTAAATCCATTATCAAGTCTAGAATATCAATCTCTAAAGACTTCTATAGAAGAGAAAGGTATGCATTTACCAATTATCATCAATCAGGATAACATTTTGTTGGATGGTCACAATAGATATCAAATTTGTCAGGAGTTGGGGATTGAACCAAGATTTGAGACTAAAATATTTGGAGATGAATTAGAAGAAAAAGAATTTGTCATTGAAATTAACCTTAAACGAAGACAATTAAACAATTTCCAAAAGATAGAGCTAGCATATGAGTTAGAGAAAGTTGAAAGCAAGAGAGCAAGACTTAGACAACTTTCTACACTTAAAGATGTTAAGGACAAGTTACCGCCGTTCACCTCATTTGAGGGTAACGGTGAAAAAGGAGAAACTGCTGATATAGTATCAAAGAAAGTAGGTATATCTAGAGGAACCTATGAACGTGGCAAAAAAATAATTGAAAAAGGTTCAGAAGAAGTTAAAGAAAAACTAAGAAAAGGCCAGTCTACTATTTACAAAGAATACAATAAAATCAAGAAGAATCAAAAAAGAGAAGAGTTATTATTACAATCTACAAAAAACCAAAAATAGGATTTCTACCATCACAAGAAGAAAATTGTAAACTTTTCTGTGGAGATTTCCAGGATTATATTAATTCTTCAGACGAGGAGATGATACAGGATGAATCAGTTGATTTAATATTTACAGATATAGAATATCTTAAAAAATCATTACCTCTTTGTCGAGGTCTGTTCTTCCTGGCAACCAAGAAACTAAAAAAAGGCGGAATTCTTATGACCTATATAGGGCAATATGCACTTCCAGAGATTTTCAGATATTTCGAGGAGATTTCTTCAAAAGAAGAAGACCCAGAACAACGATTAACATACTGGTGGACAAATTGTATAAAACATAACGGTTGTTCTGCAAGGATGCACAAACAAAAGATATTTGTAAATTGGAAACCATTGCTATGGTTTGTAAAAGGCTCCAAACGTAGGAATTATATTGAATATGTTAGAGACCTTGTAGAGTCCACACCTCCTGAAAAAGCATTACATGAATGGGCCAAACCCGTTACAGAGGCCGCATATTATATCAAACATTTGACACTAGAAGGAGATACCGTTATGGACCCTATGATGGGGTCTGGAACAACTGGAGTGGTTGCAATAAATCTGAAGAGAAAATTCATTGGAATAGAAATAGACAAGGAAAGATTTGAAATTGGGAAAAAAAGGATTATGCGTGATACATCATTATCATCATCATAATTTCTATAGACTAATCCAATAAAATTCTCTTTCAGATTTAATAGTACGTAAAATATCAAGTAATTGTTAAAAAGTAAAATTTAACAAATATGTTTTCCTTTAAGAAAAGTACAATGAAAATTAGGCTTCCTAATAATAATCTATGAAAATAGTATGACTAGTTAAGATATCAACATTAACAATAAAGTTAGTTAGTTATTAGAATTAAATAAAAGAATTATAAAATTGCATTATGAGCAATATTCCTCCTAACATTAATGACAATAATAACACAGAAAATGAAAAATATAAGAAAAAAGTTGAGTTAATATTTGAAATTTTAAAAAGAAGGTATGATAATGCAATTGAAAGAAGAGATTTCTTAGATGATAAGGCTAGCAATTTGATAGGATATGTAACAATCATTACAGGAATTATAATAATAATAGGATTAGGAACCTTCGTAATATTAGAAAAAATTACTAATGAAGTAATTTATGTTTTGTATTTTAGTGGAATATGCTCAATAATTCTCTCATTAATTTTTTCTCTCTTTGTAATTAGAACTAAAAAGTTTAAGGCTGATTCTAATATTGAAAATTTAAAAGGATATTTTCAAGATAACAGATGGATATATGAACAAATCATTATTAGACATATAGATATTATGTTTGATAGCATTCCTATCTTGGATAATGAAAATACTAAAAAGACCAATTTAATACAGCTAAGCTGGACATTTCTAGTTGGAGGAATTATTCTATTAATTGTGTTTTATTCTCTTTTATTCAACTTAATTCCTAGCCTTTAAAAGAATTTATAGTTATAGAGTGCCATATGGATTTGCTTTGTATATGATTCTTCCCTTAATGAAGATGGTAAATGTTATATATGTGATTTCTTG
The DNA here is from genome assembly GCA_963840085.1 of uncultured Nitrososphaerales archaeon. GTDB lineage: Archaea > Thermoproteota > Nitrososphaeria > Nitrososphaerales > Nitrososphaeraceae > TH1177. The sequence continues at coordinate 10,837 of CAWIYT010000070.1, read as the reverse complement.
GCAGAAAGACTTAGATGTTTGAGATAGACCTAGGAATAATGAGATAAGATGATTGAGAGAAATAGTAAAAATATTGGAATATAAATAAAAAATATGGATAGAGAAAACAATCATTTAAAATAATTATTATCTCAAATACTACTACAAATAAATATTATAATTAGTCTTACTTCTAAAATACAAAATTTGCAAAAGTATTAGTAGTTGAAATCTTATCTTTGTAGAGACAATAATAATAATAATAAGATAAAGAAAATACAACAAAATATTACTACTATTTTATTGTCATTTTACATAATTTTAGCTAGTACAATATTTTTAATACTTTAACTGAGGCAACAAATGCTTCTGCTATAGAGCAATATCCATTTGTTAACAAGTGGGGCTCACATGGAGATAGTAATGGTCAATTTGAGGAGCCTACAGGAATTGCTGTAGACTCTGCAAATAATGTTTATGTTAGCGATATGGACTTTGAAAATTGTTGTAATCCATTGCATCATACTGTACAGAAATTCATAAATGATGGAACATTTATTACAAAATGGGGTGGCAATGGAGAATTTGTTAACCCTATGGGTATTGCTATAGATTCATCTGCTAATGTATATGTAGTTGACCAAGTTCACCAACGAATAGCCAAATTCAAAAGTGATGGCACTTTTATTAAAGATTGGGGAAGTGGTTTTAATCCTACTGATATTGCAATAGATTCTTTAGATAATATCTATGTGACTGAAATGTATGATAGCCGTATTGCAAAGTTTTCTAATGATGGTACATTAATTAAAAGATGGAGGTACTGCTCCTATCTCTCGTGGCATTGCTGTAGATTCATCGGATAATATATGGGTCACCAGTGCAAATAATGGTAATACAAATTATTTGGTACAAAAGTTCACTCCTGATGGAACTCTATTAACACAATGGAGTTCTGCAGGAAATGATGGAGTTAATATCCCTACCTATAATGGATATGGTATTGCATTTGATTCTGAAGGCAAATTGTTTATTGCAGATACTTTTAACCATCGTATTCAAAAGTATGAACCTATCGTGACGTTAATTACCCAATGGGGTATTTCCGGAACAGGAGATGGTGAATTTAACAGTCCTCATGATTTAGCAATAGACTCTCAAGATAAGATTTTTGTATCTGATACATATAACCATCGTGTTCAAGTATTTGTTCCAAAAAATCCGCCAGTAGCTGAAGACCAGGAAATACAGATAAAGAAGAATAAAGCTCTTCAAATAGTTTTATCTGCTAATGATGAGGATGCTAGAGACACATTTACTTTCTCAATAGTGTCAGAGCCTTCACATGGAATAATAACTAATTTTGATGAATCTAGTGAAACTCTTATACACCTGACAAAAAGTTTACAGGACTAGATGAATTTACATTCCAAGATACTGATAGTAAAAGGGCTACTAGCGAAATTGCAACAGCATCAATAATAATAGATAACAAACAGTCGGTAGACAATAAAAAATCCTCTTCAACTGATGACCTTGATAGTTTTATACCTTCTACTATTACTCTTATTCAATCTTAATTAATATTTATAGAAAACAAAAACTTTTCAGCTATTTTTGATAAATTTGATAAAATTAGTTTGACTATCTCTAAAAGAAATTTAAGCTCTGCAATATAATATACACTTCAATTTAAAAAAGGTTAAAAATATCCATAATACAAATATTAAATTGATTACTGCACCAAAAACAGGAATCAATTATTTATTATTACATGTAATCGATAATTTATAGGCCCACCTCTAATCTCAACTAAAATACTTAATTCACCATGCTGTGGAACTACATTTAATACTCTTACAGGTGCTGCACCAAGATGTGTGTCCATTGTTCGTGTCCTTCACAAGCTGAAGCAACTACTGTAGCCCACTTTCTCATTTTTTCATCAGTCAAATTAAGAACCACATAACCATCAAGTTTCGCACCGTCTTCCGGTACCAAAACTGCTGCAAATCCATTTGGAGTTAAATCTGTTTTATGTTCTACTCTTGCTTCTACAACTGGAGTCGGTAAGCCTCCAATTCCTATATTCCCACTCATGCTTTTCGTGAATTATGCCATTACTTAAATTTTATTCATAGTATACTTATTCATAATAATATTTTCTTAATATGTTCGTATAAGGAAAATATCATCATTGTCAAAGAGACATATTGATGATATAAGAAATAGTGATTTTGTAAGTAAAATAATACTCAAATATAAACGTGAAATTAGAAAAAATATTATCATTTTAATATTACCAATAGAACAAATCCAATAAGAAAATATAAAAAGTTTTTTAATTACCATAGATTTTACGCCTGTTTTATTTGTTAATTTTTAAATAATTATGATTTAAAATTTCAGACGCCGAAAAAATTAACTATTGCTTTTGAAAAGAATTAGGACTCAAAGAAAATATTGTTTATCAATATAATATTATATCTATATAGGTAAAATAATTATAAAGATACTATAGAGATTTGAGAAATTGTCATCAAGTATAGCTCGAAATATAATTAAATTTCTAAATGATATTTATAAACAAAAAAACTAAAGTAGTTAGTTAAGAGTTATGTAGTCATACTCATTACTCCTATCTGTAAAATATCAGTTATCCTTCTCCCATGTTTCTCATTGTAGGTGCATGTCCAGTCAGATACTGCTTTTCCAATATCTGGTTCATTTCTAAAGGTAGAATTGTTTATAGCCTGTCTCTGCATCCATAACCATCTTACTTCTATAAGGTTTAGTTCTGGAGATCTTGTTGGCAAGAATACAAAGTTTATTCTGTGATGGTATTTCTGTATGGTTTCTCTTACTTTCTTGGATCTGTGTATTGATGCATTATCCAGTACAAGAAATATTTGCTTGACAGAGGAATCATATTTTCTATCTACACGTTTGATGAAATCCAGAAACTGATCTCCCGTTTTATTTTTGTAGGAATGTGTATACATTTGGTCATTTGTGTGGTCATAGACACCAAATACATTGAGAAGACCTTTTATCTTCTGTGCTTTTTCTATCTTAGTTTGTATCTGAACACCATGATGGACCGCCATATGTCTTTGCTGTTGTTGGTCCTTTCTCGTCTTGATACAGTAATATTGAGTCAGGAGGTGTATTGTATCTTATCTGTTCAATCCTCTTTTTTTCAATTCATATTCAGGATCTCTACTCTTTCCCAGTACTGCCTTTGAATTCCTCCATTCTATTTTACTTTCATTTAGGATCTCCTTAATTCGGGTATGACTGATTCCTTCTTTTACTATCTTATTGTCTCTTGTAAGATAACCAGCAAGTGATCTCAGTGACCAAGTAGAGAATTTTAATCCTAAATCCCTTGGATTTGTAGATGCTATTTTTACAATCTGTTTTCTTGCATCATTATCTATCTTTACCATAGGAGAATAGTTTTTATCTTTGTAAACAGACCTTCTATTCCATTATCATTGAATTTATGAATCCACTTCCTAATTGTTTTGTCGTAAGTGTTGGTCATCTCTCTTATTTCTGGTACTGTGTAACCTTCACCAGCAAGAAGTACAATTTTTATTCTATATTTTATTTCTTGATTTGTATCCAAAAGAGAATATAATCTATTTTTCTCTTTATCTGTAATCTCCATAAGGGGAGTATATCTTACCACGTCATAATTGTGTAAATATATACCAAGCTAAAGCTCTATCTATCAGATATCCTTGTCAAAGAGGTAAACAGTATTTTACTATAATTATCAATTCACTTGTTTACATAACTGTTAAATGAAGATTCAAGTTCCTTCAAATCTCCTATTATTACATTTATAGAGCCATCATCAAGCAAGATATCTGAAAATGATGTATAGTAAAATTACTACTAGAAAAAAATTTAAATAAATATTAATGATTATTTAGGTAAAATTGAATAACTTGATAATTATTGCCGGAATAGCTTTATTTTCCTTCTTAATGCCATTTGGTCCAGTAGGTACTCATGGTATTCAAGGTCAACAAAGTCTATTTCGGCCTTCAAGGCCCAACAAATGCTACTGGTCTTATAGGCCCAACAAATGCTACTGGTCTTATAGGCCCAACAAATGCTACTGGTCTTATAGGCCCAACAAATGCTACTGGTCTTATAGGCCCAACAAATGCTACTGGTCTTATAGGCCCAACAAATGCTACTGGTCTTATAGGCCCAACAGAATTTCTATATGTAGTGATTGGTCCTGATGTTTATTTGGGTTCAGGATTTCAACGTCAAATCTCTGAAGTTTCATGTGATACAGGAGATATTGTAATTGAGGGAGGATATCATTTTACACAGTTCTCCAGTAACAGCAAACCTGCTATTGGCATAGTTGATGGACCAACGCCTTATCATTCCACCAAATACAACACAGGCTTTAGATAAAGGATATATAACAGACATGTTTGGAGAAAATTCAAATTTTGGATTTCAAACATATGCATATTGTCTAGATATTCCACCATTACGACCTTAAATTTGTCTATTTTTTAAATACAAGTTTATGCTCAATGAGTCAAAGCAAATGTTTTGTTTGATAAAAAAACTAGCGAGCGATAGACCTTGGACTGAGAAGCTATGGATATACGATTTTAGGACTAACAAACACTTTACTCTTAAAACGGGCACTCTCAAATATGAAGATTTGAAAGATTTCATTCAATGCTATAATCCTGAAAATAGACATAGAAGAAAAGAAACAGAAAGATTCAAGAGTTTTACATATAATGAACTTTTGAAAAGAGACAAAGTAAATCTTGATATCTTTTGGCTTAGAGATGAAAGCCTTGAAGAATCAGATAATCTTCCTCCACCAAATATCATAGCACAAGAGATAGTTGAAAATTTAGAAGCAGCACTAGAAGAATTTTCTCAAATTGAAGAGGAGAATTTCTAAGTTATACATTTCCTACACTATTAGTTAAAAAAAGAAGTTATTAAATGGTAACTTGTTTTCCTGGGTTACCACTATTATCATCTACATTTTATTATGAATAGAAAAAAGCCAGATTAAATTGAAAATTAAAATAGTTTTTATTATTAAAAAAAATATCAATCAATCAATAAAAAAATTTTTTTTATCAATTATGATTAAATAAAAAAAGTAAAGGAGGGAAAAGTTATGTATTTTTGATAGTTAGACCTTTATTTTTGTTACTATATTCTTTTTATTTTATGTGTCTCTACTATTAGTCTACTCGTTGTTGTTGTCCTACTCTATTACCTGGCTTCTTTACACATTTCTTTCCATCTTCACTGGCAACAAGGACATCTCCGCCGTATGGTTTACATGTTGGCTTAAATACACATGTGTATAACCCACCTTTACCAGGTCCGTATATTATGCTACCTTCTGGACATTGTTCTTTGTGATATATTTGGTATATACATTGCTTAGGGTTTTTTTCATCAACTCTGCCTGGAAAACAAGATGGGAAGACTTTGGTACTCACACAATATCCTCGTTCCAAAGTATAATCTTCCCCACAAGCTGACTCTGCACCTTGCTGATTTGGAGGTGGACTTGTAGTAGCATTAGCAGTTCCTATCATTGAAGGAATAGAAAACATGGTTGCTGCAAATGATAGCGCTAAAAATATGGCTGCAATTTTTATCATTTTGTTTTTTATTGGATTATTTTTGCATATATTGCAATCCATTACTTCAGATTACTCACCTACTATAAAAAAGTTATAGACGATTCTACTATTGGCTGTTTGACAGAAATTATTCTGTATTTGAATTCTGAATTTTTTAAATAGTACCATATTTTCTAAAATTTTTATAAAATAATAATTAATAAAAAAATGATGAATAATCCAACAAAATTCATTGGCTTATTTGCTGTAATGGCAATAGTAATACTGGGCATATTAGCACTTGAACCCAATATTGTCTATCAAAAGCAAAAGCACAACCGCCAGAGACATCTGGAACAGCCAATGTAGTTGTAGTTGCTCATGTAATAAATGATAATAATGGTACAAAACAAGCTTCTGACATTACCATCCAGGCCCAGGTTAGTGGTCCTCCACCTCAACATAGAACAGGAACATGCGAGGGTACATTTACTACTGTGGGTGAGTTTCCAGGCTCAGAATCAGGTACTACTACTACTATTAATGCACCAACATGTTTTAAAATGCAGCCACTTGTTCAGACTTACGAAGGGTATTCAATAACTGCAAGCCCATGTGAAACTGGTGTGCTTATACATCCTCACAATACTGTCACCTGTAGTTTTACGTTCAATGATATACCAACGCCGTAAAAAAACAGCAATAGTCACATCATCTATCTTCTTTTTTTAGGCTGAAAATGATAGCAAACTTGTTCATAGTAAAATTAGAAGGTAAATGCAAATGTTCGAAGTCAAAGAGTGAACTACAAGTTAGCCTCATTCTCATTTATGAGCAGCTCTTGGTAGCTTATGCTCTTCTGGAAAGAGCAAGCGGCTTATTCCTTCTCTGCTGGCTGACCATAAAGATCTGGATATATGTAATAGCCTCGTTCCTTATCAGGCTTATCTTCCTCAACCTGAATCCGGTGAGCATTTGCCCAAGGATCCTTACGTATACCAGTTACCTGCCAAGAGACTTTCATACCTGAAGTACCGCCTGCAATCTTGAAGTGACTGCTGTTGTTGTTGTTGTTGCTGCTGCTGTCATTTCACTGTAGTTTGTAGCTACCTCAGGATATTTCCTCTGCAATATACAGATTTGGTCCAGGAGCTCCGATAGCAGTAAGCTGATAGCGAAAATCCTTATTGAGTGCACCGAACCAATCTGGAAGTTCTATCTCTGCCTCACCCTTGTCGTCTAATGCAACTACACCATCATAGATGTTCTTCATATCTGGTGACTCTACAAAGGAGTGGCAAAGGTATTTGTTTGCTGGATCAAGTGGGTGATCTATCTTAAATGAGCCTCCAGCTTTTTAAAGAGAACCAGTTATTATGACCTCTCAGGCTAGGTACCACAGCACGACCATTGTTGCTGCTGCCATATAGACCATAGCCTGCTGCTGCTGTAACCATATAGGCCATAGCTGCTGCTGCTCCAGCCCTCAACACCGATACCACTGGTGCTACTGCCAAATACACCAAAGCCGCTCAAGCTCAAGCCATTCAAGCCAGTGCCGGAGTCGGTGTAGCCAGACACGCCAACGTCGAGGGCGAAGCCGCTCACGCCAAACCGGCCGCTGCCAATCACACCAGTTGCCCAATTGCTGTAACCATACACACCAGTGTTTTTGAAGCTGCGTCCACTCACACCATATCCTGTGCCGTCGTCAACTCATTCTACTGACATATCAGTAGTCCTCCGCTCAATAATAAACAGGATTTTATGACCTGTCCATCTAACTGATGTATAATAAGAATTGTTGCATTTTCCATAAGGTTAATATTTCAAGTAACTTTTAAAAATATTATTTCACTAATGTATAAATTTAGATTGTATTGAAATTTCTAGAGGATTTCATTGAACAAAATGAAAGTCTATTATTATACAACTATTTTACTTTTGAACAAAAAAGTTTCTAATAATAAAATCTAAATACAAAAAAAGATAGTAGAATCCTAGTCCATGGAAGATTCTATTCTAGATGATTATATGAATATGTAAATGAACAGATGATAAAAAAAGTAATTAAGATTTAAGCAAAGCGTCCTTAATCTATATTTTCTGTTATATCTACTTTAAGAGCATCTTTAATATTTTGGTAAATTCTAAAGTAGTATCGATTGTATATCTATTGTATATGCCTAATTAATTATCTAACATAATCTAAACAATCTTTCATTTCATTTTCCTATAGCAAAACATTATCATTATCTGCAACTATTACTGATTTTAAGTGTTAAGATAATGACCATAGAGCCCTAATAATGGAAGATTCTAATTATGCCATTTACCTTAATATGTAAATGAACTCTACTAGTATTATTTTATTACTGTGAATTCATCGATTCATACAAAAAGATGCTATTATTTTTAATAATTGTAAAAAAGGATTTATCTTCTTATTTTTATATTATCTAGATGAAATCTGCAAGACTTTATGAATATAATCAACCATTGAAAATAGAAGATGTTCAAATGCCAAAAACTCTGGATGGAGAACAAGTTCTAGTAAGGGTTGGTGCAACTGGATTGTGTCATAGTGATTTACACATTATTAATGGGGATTTAAGAAATATCATTCCTATTAAACTACCATTAACATTAGGACATGAAATTGCTGGATATGTAGAACAAATAGGTAGCTTTGTTCCAGAAGGTATCATTGAAAAAGGGGATTTGGTAGTCATTTTTTCAGGATGGGGTTGTGGTGTTTGTACATATTGCAAGAGAGGAGATGAACAATCTTGTATTTCAGCTAAATAGCCAGGTGTGATGAATGATGGAGGATTTTCGGAATATATTATTGTACCATCTTATAGATTTCTTCTCAAGATTGACAAAAAATTTTCAGTTCCAGTTCATGAATTAGCTCCTTTAGCTGATGCAGGGCTTACTCCATATAGAGCTATAAAGAAGGTGAAAGATATTCTTGGTCCTGGTAAGTCTATTGGAATAATTGGAATAGGTGGACTTGGTTCTTATGGAATTCAATATGCAAAGATTTTTTCATCTGGTGCTTCAGTGATTGCTTTTGGAAGAAATAACCAAAAGTTAGAATTAGCACAAAACTTTGGAGCTGATTATATTGTTAATATCAAAGATAAAAATTTAGAAAGTATCCAAAGAGAAGTCAATAGTATTACAGATAATAAAAGAATTGATATCATATTGGATTGTGTAGGTCTTGAGGAAACAAGTACAATAGGAATAAATTTACTTGCTAAAGGTGGAACATTCTTGGTTAATGGATTACTAGGTAACATAATCAAAATACCAACATTTCTAACAGTTGTAAATGAATTTAAAATATCTGGTTCCTTATGGGGCAATTATAATGAGCTAAGAGAAGTTATTGAATTAGCAAAAAAAGGGATGATAAAACATCACATACAAAAATTCAATTTATCTGATATCAATGAAGCTATTGATTTATTAAATAATGGAAGTATAATAGGCAGGTCAGTTATAATTCCTTAACAAAGAAGCATCGATTAGTTATACCCGAAAAATAATAAAAAATAAGTTTCTAATAATAAAAGCTAAATACAAGATAGTAGTAGAACATATAACACTAGACTCATTTTTGCACCGCTATCGGTAATATCTATTTTAACTAAAATTAATAGATGTTATAATATAAAATATACAGATAATCAACTTAATTATGGAAATATCTTTTTAATAGTCATAGATGAATTATTATGGCTACTTCCATATGATATTATTATTATTTGTCTCATTAATTCATCTATTTCTTCAGATGTAATCTTTCTCTAATATCTGTAATATCTCTTTTTTCCATTTGTTCTTTTCTTTTTCTTCTTGTTTAGTTAAGTCTTTCCATTTATCATATGCCTTGTTATATGCTATAGACCATTCATAACAACTGACATCATTTTCAGGATTTGGTTCATCTAATAATAAGTTATCAGTAGCAGCATTTATTTTTTGTTTTTCTTCTCTAATCTGTAATTCTTTTGCTGTAGATAATTCTGATAAATATTGTTTATTATCTTGATTGATTATATATTCATGTATTACGGGATTGTCTATGTCCCGCCAGATTATTAATCCATCAACAGTAGTAGTGACAGTACTTTCAGGAAAAGAATTTGTTGCTATTGATAAAGTAGCTTGTATAAGCTGTTCTGTAGGCGGACTATACCCTTGTCTAGAATAGTTATATGTAATAGTAGGATAGACAACATATCTTAGAGGCTTTTCAAAAATTTCTGTAAATAGAGTCAATTGTTTTTCTAAAAGAGATACATTGTAATAACAACCACTGGCAACAATAAATCCATCGGTAAAATCATCATATTTTGTAGCGACTAAGTCTGTTTCTCTTCCTTCAAAATATATTGTTGGATAAAATTTAACATCTTTGTCTTTATCTTCTAATGCTTTGATGAGCTTGGAATATTCCATAAAGTCAATATTATTTTCAAATTTTGTATCATTTCTACTACTTATCCAATTAAAGTCATCTATTGTAAATCCTTCAAATGATTTTGGATATTTTTTCTCAAGAGAATTAAAGTATTTTATCCATCCTTTCCAATCATAACTAGTATCAGGGCTACCCTCTGATGGAGGAAGGAGAATAATTATTATTTCTACATTGGTACTCTCGACAGCTTTTAGTAATTCTTCAGTTAGTTTTGTGTATTTAGGGTCTTTGAAATTATGCATAGAAAAATAGTACTCATGGAAACCTTGGTTAAGAAGAGTTTGTATTGCATTTTTTTGCTCTTTTCCTTTCAAATGTTGAAGAATAAGGCTATTGTTTAATGGAGCCCATGCACCAATGCTAATGTCGTCATCAGTATCATGATGATTATTTTTATTTATTGAAATAATTTGTTTCTTAGAATTATAATTATTAATAATATTTTCTGCATTTATATTTTGTAGTAAATTATAATTATCTGTATTATTTGATAACTGTACATTATTTATGATAAAATCCAATATAGAGAATACAAATATATTATTGCCTTGAGAATACAAATGAAAAAACAGAAAAAAAGTTATAATTAAAGATACGACCGATAATAAAAAATTAATAAAAAACAAGGAGATTTGTTATTCTCTTTAATATATATACTTTAATTGTTAAATCATTTTTTTAAAATAACTATTCAATTAAATTAAATAAATTTCTGGATAATAAAAGCTAT
>CAWIYT010000069.1:0-13978 GCA_963840085.1 uncultured Nitrososphaerales archaeon | reverse complement strand
ACAATTTCATTTACTGACATAGGTAACACTTCCTAGTCTGCTAATAGGAAGTGTATAATAGAAATAGAATTACAAACAAAATTTAATCTGATTCATGAGAAAGAATGGACTGGAGATACTGTAACTGACATATGTATTAGATATAATATATCTACAAAGACATATCACAAATGGAAGAACAGGTACATAAAGTATGGAATAGATGGTCTACAGGATAGAAGTAGAAAACCACACACAATATACAACCAGGAAAAGTAACAAAAGAGATAGAACAGGAAGTACTGGATTTACGTATAACAAAAAGATTTGGATGTAATCGTATTAGATTCCGACTAAAAAGACTAAAGGAGATATCACTTAGTACCAAAATCATATACAAGATACTGAAAAGACATGGTTTGAACATCCTGGAATGCAAGATGAAATCAAGAGAAAATGGAAAAGCTAATGAAAAAACCAAACCAGATGGTACAGATGGATATTTTAGGACCATTTTACCTTGAGAATTCAGATAAAAAGAACTATTTTATCAGTTGTGAGGATGATTGTTCAAGGAAAGCAGCAAGTGACTGGTCTGAAAGAAAAAGGAGTGTAGATGTCCTGGATGTACTTGGAGACTACATTGTGTAGAGAATGGGAAACCTAACAAGGTAATGCATGATAATGGTAAACAGTTTACATCCAAGATATTCAAAGGTTTCTTGAAAAAGAACAAGATAAAGGATAAACCAATTCCAAAATTCTATCCACAACTACAAGGTAAAATTGAGGCATACAACAAAAGATAGTAAAAAATGAGTTTCTTGCAGTAGAAAATATTCCCAATGTAAATGATGGAAAGAAAATGTATTACATGTTTGTAAAAGCATACAATGATGAAAGAGAACATGGTGGTATCAATGGTCATACACCATCTGAAATGTTTCTTATGAAAGGAACAAGATTAAATAATTCCAGTAGTAACAACATAGTCAAGCAGATAAAAGAAAGTGTTACCCATGTCAGTAAATGAAATTGTAACCTATGTCAGTAAGTACAACAACTAGTAATATAATAGACTATACTAAAATAACATCTATAAAATTTTTTTTAGCGATAAACCCACGATTAGAAATTTTCTCTAAGCTTTCGCTCAAATTAGTAATATGTACCACTTATCATAAATACGCTTACAATAATCTTTAAAAATATGGAGAAAAATATTCATAGTTTGTCAGAATACATTTGCTAAATGGTATAGATTCAAACTTCGAGAATCTACTAAAAAATTCCAAATAGCATGAAAAATCCTACAAAATGAATAGTTAGATTGTTTAGCATTGACAAATAAATAGATGTATATATTTGGGTAATTGAATAAGTTATCATATGAGTTACAAGAAAGAGTTTATCGTATCAAAAATTGAGACTTCTAAAGATAACAGTCCTTATGTTTATGTATCGATCTATGCTAAGGGTAATTTTTCTCCTACCAGAAGACAGCAAGGCTTCCCCGAAAACCCTTTTGGAGTAGCGGCAATACCTATTACTTCATTGGATGATTTGAAGAATTTACCGAAGAAAATATCTGATGCTATAGAAAGTGCATTTGGTGGCGGTAGGAATAACATATCGTCAGAATCGACCACATTTAAAATGAACGTGAGAGAATTTGAAGAACTTGGGATAAAAATAGGAGATAAGGTTACTCTAGAAATTAATATATCTAATAATAATGATATCATAGCATGATCACTAAGAGATCTCACGGTATTACTAATCTTCTTAACTTAATAGTGCAAATCCTAATCTGCGCCTATCAATGATGCAAGTATCACAAATAATTCAGCTCATTAAGTAGTAGTGTGTGAATATATTCTATAATACATTATCAGAAATAATCTGATGAATATTTCAACAAATAAGTTACCAAAAATATAAAACCAATTTTACCGATCCCAATTACATGTCATACTCGAAGCCCTCCGAGCCCGTATACTAGTAGGGTTCAATAACATCTTTCAAGATATAACCTTAATAAAATTCAAATATCAATGATATACATATTTCTATGAAAAAAATTCAAGAATTGGAAGCAGTCACTCAAATAATCAAGAATTGGTTTCTGCATTTTTATTTTATAAAGTCGATTAAATTTTCTTTACGAATCTGTAAGCTCATTTTATAAAGATAATTTGAATTAAAATCACTTTACATTAGTTTAGACGCTTTGTAAAAACTACAATTTCAGATCTGGGATATGCAGATTATTCTGAATGGTTTATTGGTCATGCTGGATCTACCTACTGGCGAAAAAAGATAATGAAAAAGCAGAAATTTTCAAGAAAATTGAACCTTATTTGACTTTTCTAAATGTTCCCCAATTAGAAAGACAGGGACAGTTCTACAAACAAAGATCGAAGAACTCCAGATAATAAACCAACCATTGAGAGAGAAAATAACAAGGTAAAAGAAGGTGATGCATTGGCTCATCTATTTGATCAGTTATTAGTTTTAAGCGAAAGAATATACATAACAATGAGAACGAAAACAACCTTGTAATACTTGAATTGGCCCCGTTAACATAAGGATTAAAGTAGTCATACATTCTACTACTTTTCTATTATGTTCTATGCTCAATTTTAGAAGATTTTTTCACTTTACTTGCTTATTTTTGCTTAACTTAAGAGCCCTTGAATTACTTGTCAAACTAAATTTTAAGGTGAATTTGTAGGTATATCATATTACATATGATAATGATGATATGTTATCAAATTAGAAGAAATTAAAATAGCAGATAGAATAAAATATTGATATTAACATCATCCATAATTTATCTTTGTCTTCTTTGTTTTGTTGTTGTTGATGTTGATTGGATAAAAGTGAATGAACTTTACTTCGTAGTTCGTTTAACCAAATTGGTTTGTATATAACAATCTTTTCTATATCTGGATTGTTTTTCTTCAGATTCTCTATATATTCTTTATTTGCAGCAGTAATAAATCTAAATAATAGAGTAGGATCTATATTTTGCAGTTTTTGAGATAATTTCATTCCATTCATTTTGGGTATTTTCAAATCAAGTAAAGCAAGATCATATACATTCTTTCTAAATGAATAAAGTGCATCAATAGGATTGGTAAAAGCATCTACTTTATATCCATCATATTCTAAAAATGTTTGAAATAGGTTAGTGAGATCTTCATCATCATCTACTATCAATATATTTTTACCTTTTGTAGTAGACATTTTTACATTCTCTCTCCTAGTCAAACAGCAGTATTCTTTATAAAGATTGGAGACAATTATTAACAGGTTAATTTAACAGATTAACATATTTTTAATCTCTATAGGTGAAAGATTATATAGAATTAGTAGTATTTAGCAAAGATTTGAAGAATCTTCATAAATAATAAATAATATCTTTGATATAAATATACGCTAAATGATTGCTAAATTAGTATCAACTTTTTTGTTAGTCTCATTTACTTTTATTTTTCTAACCTTCTTCTTGTCATTTAATATACTGCAAGAAGCACATGGTATTAATGAAACACAGAAAAATAACAATAATAATACTATTAATTTTGAAAAACTAGTTACTGAATATGAAAATTGGTGGATAAATGTGCCGTTTGAGGAAGATTCTCAACAAGTAAAGAATCCATGTGTTATACATAATACTGATTCTGTTATATTCTTACATGATCCCTTTGAGATGGGCAATTATGAGAATATTTGTACAATTCCACACAAATCTCTATTTTTCCCATTTTACATAGGATGGTGTGATAATGGTAGTCCAGGTTACTATGGTACAGAATCATATAACAAATTACTAGAATGTACTTTAGATGCTAATCGTGGTCTTGTTACAATGAATGCTTATTTGGATGACAAAAAAATTGTGGATGTATTGATTGATAATATAGATGTTCATAATCTAAAAGTTCGTTATAATAACTCCCTTGATAGTTATTATAAGGAAATAGGACCAACGAACTTTTTTGATTTAAAAGTAACTAATAAGACCCAATTTCAAACTTATGAAAAACCAGAGGATTTTGTATCGTCACCAGCAAAATACAAAGCAGTTGCTTATTGCTTCTGTGGTTTTATAGATAAAGATAAAATCTCTCCTGGAAATCATCAATTAAGTTATTATACAAAAATTGAAGGCTCTGGAGGATTAGATAAAACAAAGGGTTGGGATCATGAATCAAAAATAACTTATATTTTAACGGTAGAGTAATAATTTTAGAATAATTATCTAAAAAAGGTCTCTATCACTTTCTCATCTTGCCATCATTTTTCATTATATTTGCTTTAACTTCAGATATTACATCATCTACTATTTCTTTTATTTCTTGTTGATTCAATTCATGTTGTGCATTATTTTGTTGCCATTGTGATGAGTAATCCATTAATGATTTAACATTTTTTTGAATTACATTTTCGTTTTCAGAGTATGCAATATTATTTAACAATGTTGTATCGTTTTCTACCTTTTTACTAAGATATTTCCGAAGTGTTATATCTCGTGCGGCTATTGTTGCAATACTATAAATTCCAACTAGTAATAAATAAGATGCTAAACCCATAAATGAAATTGCTACAATTCCTACAGGGGGATAAGAAGGTAAAATTAACGCACTTACATTTTTAGAACCAAAAAGAAACATCATTCCAATCATGGAAATTATTAATGAATTTACTATTTGATGTCCTTTTGGAATTTTTTTGGCAATTACTAGAAATACTATTGCAAAAAATATTCCTCCAATTTGTAAGTTTGAATTTAAAAATGTATATACAATTTGATCTATTATTGAATTTAATCTAATAGAAGAGAATATTTCTAAAATGGCAGGATCCTTTAAAAAATAATATAATATAATCTCATATTTGGTCATAAAAATAACTAAAGGCACACTAACTAAAATCCAATATTTGATTTTACCTATACTATGAGAATATTGTTTTAACATGAAGGTAGTTACAAACCATAGTGCTATGAAAGAGATAACGGAGGTTATGTCATATAAGTTACTTAAATAAATAGATAAATCAGGGTTTATATGAAAAAGAGATCCAAATAATACGCGACATGCTGCTGGTTTTATTATATCGGGATGTGCTAATAGTACCTGTGAAACGTATACTAATCCAATTATAGTGTTAAATATAAAAAATGAAATTGCAATACCATACATCAAAATTGAATAATTAGGATTAAGCGAAAACCATCGCAATAGTTTCATTGCTAAAATAGATAAAAAAACTATTGATGATAAAAATGAAATATATACAATTATAAAAATAAACAAATTAGAATAATTAGAATAAAGTATTATTTGTCCATAAATTGTTAATAAAGTTATGGATAGTAAAGACTGAATAATCAATACTATAAAATAATAATATTTGTTCAAGTTTGACGTAATACTCTTTACAATATTAAAGAGAACAATATTGCTTATTATAAAAATAATAGAATAAATAAAATATAACTCAGTATTTGAAATATTGATTATTCTGCTGCTTCTAGGAGTGCAAAATATTGTTAAAGAACTATCCATTATAATTATTATCAACATAGTTACTATAAGCGTGAAAATTGATTTATTGTTGGATAGTAATCTAACTTTACTCACACGCTATAATACAATATTTTATAGACCTTTTTAAAAAACTTTCACGTTGGTGCTATTAGCATAATTTCTCTCATATAGTAATTCTTTATGCATTGAATATCATTAGTAAGGTTCAAACATTCGTTTATCAAAGAATGGTTATACTAGCATAAAAATCAAATAGAAATTATTTTAATATTTAAAAAAAATAGGTTCTACCGAATTATCGGATATTGAAAAGTGGATGTTATACAGAGGCTACGATATATAATACTCACTATCACTCGTTGAACCAACTATGGTATAGCCATTTATAGGCTGTAGTAGCAAAAATATAGTATAAATAGGAAAAATAAAAAATTGTTGATTTTAGAAGAAAACTGATAACAAATAGTAATAATAATAGGTAGATGGATGCCATAAAGTGGCTACAATATATTAACACCTATCCGACCTATGCAACAAAAGGAAAGACTTTGTCTGAATATTGTTGTCAAACATATACTGAGGTTTGTATGTATATATGTAGTAGCAATTAATAGTAAAAGCAGGTAGAATAAAAGATTATTGATTTTAGTCGGGAAGGAAAAAGAGAAAAAGAACAAAAAGAATTGCACTCAATAATGACAGAAGTACAATAATATTTTTCTTCATAGTATTATTATTATTATAAAACTTAATCTTTTAAACATTTATGAGATTTTTTATTTATTATTCTTCACTTGTTGCTGTTTGTTCTTATTCTTATTCTTATTCTTCAGTTATACTTTAACTAACTAACTAACTAACTGTTTACCTTTATCCAATAGGCTTTGTAAATCTGTATCATTTTCTTGTGGTTTATTATTTTTTCGGTGGTCAATTCTATTAAGTCCTTTTATCATATTCCTTCTATGATCAAAACTTTTTTTGTTAACTACTGATACTATAGTTTTGCCACCATCATATATTGTTGAATCTGATACATCTTTAATACCTACTATTTCATTTTCTCGTTTTGCGTGGACTTTAGCAATTACAAGGCCGCAACGAAAGCACATCAGCCAATTATCATGATCTGATGGGATAGGTTCATTTGCATAATAGATTCTTTCCCCTAAAATAGAAAGCCGAAGGATTCACACTTTGGACAATAAAAAGTTATATGATCAGGATTAACATCATAAGAATCAGATTCAATTCTTGATAATTGAGGTATTTGAATATCGCTTAAAATTAAATCAAATTACGTTTCATACTATCTTCTAGCGCTAGTAGTGGATCATCATAGGCAGTAGTTTAATATCCATTTTGTTGTAAAAACTCATTACATAAATTCAATAGATCAGATTCATCATCTATTATACTGACTAACTAAATTTCGTATATTTTATAAATATGAAAATACTTATTTTTTAAGGATTATATACATCTTTTAATATAAAGAATTTGTATGTGAATTTTTGTTAGCCAGTATAGTAATATCGACGATAAGTTCATAATGTGTTTTACTGAAGTTACTATTAAAGAGTTTTATTATTTAAACTATCTAATAATGTTGTATTTCAAAAATTAAAATAATTAGAGAAAAAAAGTAAAAAAAATATTTATTGGTTGTAATAAGATTTTCCAATCTTATTTACAAAGTTAAAGTAGTTTTGAGTAGACTCGCTATAGTATTTTTGTGCAATTTCTATCGATTTATTAAAAGTTTCTGTAGATCCCAATACAAAGTCATTTATTTTTTGTGTACAATTTATGGTATGATCTGTTATATTTTGGTTGGTCTTATTATATACATCGGCATATCTTTCTGGAATTTTAAAATTGTTCCAATAAGATTTAGATACATCGTCTATAAATCTTGATAATACTGATTGATAAGTGTTAAGAATATTATTTTGTAATTCTACATAGTTGTTTGCAATTGATTGCATTGTGTTAATGGCTTGTTGTTGATATTTGTTTTATGTATCTATGCTTTTTTCAAGAGTCGCTTTGTTTGTCTTTTGATATTCATTGATATTATCATTGAACTTATTGGTTGTTTCTGAAATAGTGTATGTTGTATTTTCTAACTATTGTCTTTGATTATCTAGGAATTCTTTTGTTTTTTTCTTCTACTATATTGCTACTACTAATTTGTTTATCTTTGTTTTCTTCTTTTACGTTTACCATATTAGTAACTAAAATTCAATTTAATGAGACTTATAAGTTATAATAAATAGAAAGTTAAATCTAAAAAATAGAGAAAAGGATACGAAATTATATATAAAATTGATGTTTTTTCAATTCGTTAGGATTGTTAATAATTTATCTTTTTGTTTTATGAAAAAATTGAATTTATCGTCATAATCTCTCTATGATTGTAACTATTCCTTAGGAAGGTGCTGAAAAATCGGAATGAAATTAGGTAATAATATAGATCCTTACAGATGGCTAAAAAATAGTTATACGAAAGACAGAAATTATAGGTATTTTTTGATTTGGAATGAATATAAGAAGAAATAATTTTTCTTCTATACTTTTTTGAAAAAAATCATTAAGTATAAAGTACTCTAATGAGATATGCTGATAAAAATGATTATAACTGATTTTTTATTTTGGTTGATTACAGGTTTAGTGTCACTACATCCAGTTAGCAGGCTAGTAAAGTACCGGGATAGAAAAAAAGGAATAGATTAGAGAATAACAAGAAATGTTTGTCAAAAAAGAAACCGAACTATTAATAAGATACGAGTTAGAGGAGTATATAATAATAATAAGAATGACCAGTAACAGTAGATGGGATGAAATTGATGAATTTAAAGGCGAAAAAATCTATGAAAGTAAGGAAGGAAGTCTTAGAGCAATTGCACATATAATTAAAGAATATCTTCAAGTTAAAGAAATTAGATCTGATCCAAAAACTGTGGATGATGCTATGGCTCCAATTACAAATATGGTTTTAAACGATAAGGAATTTAGAAAGTTTGCACTAGAAAATTACAAGGTTTTTATTTTTTATGATAAGAAAGATGCTGATTTTTATATTAAAAGAATTACAGATGAAATATCAGCAGCCTTAATTAAAGAAGAAGAAGAAAATATTGATAATCTTGATAATAAAGAATTTGAAAACAAAATCAAGGAATTAGAATCAGGTCTAAACAAAAAAGATAAGAATAATGACAAGAAATACGTTCTTTTAATAACAATGTTATTCTCAAATTTTGCTCTTATGAATGGGATTTAAAAGAAAAATGAAATCAGTATGTTATTATTAACCTAAAGAAATATTTCTTCCATATACTGAAAAAGAAGAAGAAAACAAATTAAAAGGTTCAGTATCGTTTTGTTCTAATTATTGTAAAGATGCTTATGTAAATATTCAAATAAATAAAAAATGAGAGAAAAAAGGAATTATGATTTATTTGGTTGGATATATACACCAGATTATGTTATTTCCAGATTTGTCATATAGTCACAAAATATTGTCTTCATCATCAAAGGCAAACCATATTGAAATCATATGCGGACTTCCATCCTTGTTGATGGTTCATAAGTTCTCTGTAAAAGTTAACTGTAAAAAAAGATTCTGATTTTATCTTTAGTCATTTCTTGCATTAGTATTATTAATTAGAAAATGATTAGTATATTCTGCAATTATTTTTTCATTTCATCAAGTGATAACTTTGGCATTTTGTCCAATACATATTCACTTATTTTTAAACCCTGTTCATAGGTTATAGTTTTTCCTGTATAAAGATAGGAGGAGACGAGAAATTTTTCTAGTACCAGTACACCATACGGCTCCTAAAACAAAATCTCGCATATTATTGACTCCTATACGTTCTTTGATTTTTTCGTGTTGTATCTTAGAGATATTTTCTATTATCGGTAGACATGAAATAACATTTTGTATTATCTTATCTAATAATATTCTGGTAAATTCATCCTCTAATACCATAATATAACCTTCATCTGTTTAACATATTAATGGTATCTTATAATCATACTATAAGATAGATATCATTTTCAAAATTAAAAATTAAAAATGTCTAAATATCAATGCGAGTTGTCTGTTTGAGATACCTTGATTTTCTTCAGCATCTATTTCGTATTCATAACTCATAATAGTATTTATTTTAATTATCGTATAAACTATATTATAAATTAATAGATAGTAGCTAACAAAATTAAGTACTATAGTTAATAAATACTAAAAAGAAGACTTGACATTTATAGAATAATCTTTTTTGAACTACAAAATTGTGTCAAAATCAGTTATCCTGCGAGCCCGACCAGTACCGACCAGTAATTATGAGTTTTAAATCCATCTTTTTCTTCTAAAATAATAAATCATTCCTCCTCCAACAGCTGCTATCAATCCTAGAGCATAAAAATAGCCAAACGGAGAAGTTAATTCAGGCATGAATTTAAAATTCATTCCATAAATTCCAGTTATTAATGTTAATGGTAACACAATTGTTGCAATTACTGTCAATGTTCTAATTGTTTCATTCAAATTGGCACTTAACGAAGAATTATAGGTTTCTCTCAAGCTAACTACTCTTTGATGCATATTTTCAATATCGTTTCTTAAGTAGAGAATTCTATCATTTAATGAACGGATTTTTCTTATTGAATCAGGATTAAGAAGAGTTCTAGATTTAAAATCCTTTCTTGTTGATGAGGTATTACTAGAAGCAGTTGAGTATTCAAAGGTTTCATAGTTAGTATTTATAACATTCTTTATATTAACAAAATCTTGAAACGCTTGTGACATCATTCCCAAAGTACGTTCTATAAAACTAATCTTTTTTCGAAGTAATAGAATATGTGATAATTGAGATTTTGTACTTTTACTATATCTACCATTATTTTCATCTAGAATATCCTCCTCAGTTTGTTCAAGATCTTTATTTATATTATCTATAATTGGATAGTAACTTAATGCCATTTCTTCTAATGCAAGATTAAATATTAACTCATTTATTTTTAATGTGTCTTTTTTATTATTAAAGCTTGATTCATCAACTGTAAAAGAAGTTGAATGAGCCATGGCTTGTGTATTTTGTTGTATAACAGCCTTAATTTTCTTCTTTATATTTTCCTCAAAATGTTGATTATAAATATTTATCGTTATTATCCACCTTAGCTCAAGAAACATATATAAATCATCTTCAATTATCATCATTGACGATAGTTTTTCTTTATCTTTATTAACACCTTCTTCTTTTACCTCAGTAATTCCATCTATTATTGCAAAGATATATCTAGCATATTCTTCAATCTTAGAAGGCTGATTCTCATGTAAAACAGCTTCCACTGTTAATGGATGGAGTCCAAATATATCCTGCAATGGAAATATATCTTCAATCTCGTTAGCATGAATCCACAAGTATTTCTGTTGGTTTGTTTTCATTTCATCTCTTATGGAGATTGCTTCAGAGATGATATTTATTGGTCTGATTGTTACATTATCTATAATATAGGATGATATTGTCAACTAATTAAAGTATTTATTAAATTTCAATTAAATAAACCAAACGTATAACATCACTTTTTACAGAGAATATTAACAATATTACTTTTAAAGAGAACTACATTTTATTTCTTTTGAATTTTAGTCATTGCATTATTAGGTATTTATTTTTTTTATTTCGGCTGTGTTAATTTAAGATAAATTCACCTCCTTTTTTAGCTGGATAATAATAAAATAATTATTCTTAGATGTCATTTCATTAAACATGAAAACAAAGAATTGTATCCAATTATGTACATGAAATAGATTACATTCATTCTCTTCTTTTTGTATACAGGGATAGTAGTCGTCAAAACTCTCCATTCTATCCTTGAAATACTGATTGACTCATTCCATCAAACTTTTTTCTAATAGTGAATGTAGATGGTGTTTTAATCCTAGGACACTGCATGCTTCTGGATGCCATCTTCCACTATCTTTGTAAACTATATGCCTTTCATATTTTTCAACTAACGATCTGATGAATTTCTCAGTAACAAGCATGTTTCTCTCTTCCAAGATGTGTATTCCGAGCACTGAACTGTGTACCGGTTCTATACAAATCCACAACCAGAAATGTTGATTACCTATCTGCATAACAGTTTCATCTATTAATAAAGCAGATACTCTTTTACGTTTGTAGACAGGATATGAACCAAACCGTTGTATCCAATTCCATAACACAGACACGTAACTCCTTTTCTTATCTCTAAAGATAACTAATGCTTTAGATGTATTACGTAAACTTAAACCAAGAAAGTACAAATACAAAGAATACATGACAATACATGTGGATGTTCTTTATTTCTCTCAAAAAATCTAATACTCATAGATTAGAAATAGAATATCCATAGCTATAGTTTTTACTGCTTAACTTAACACAGCCTATTTTTACTTATTTGAACTACAAAATTGTGTCAAAATAGTAATAATTTCATTAGACAACTGACTGGAAAGAGATTATCCTAAATATTACTTAATTATTACATTATCAATGAATATAATGAAATCAGTATTTAAATCAATAATAGTTGTTGCAGTGGTATTGTTTTTTCTATAATAACTTTACTTCCTAGTTATGAAAAAGAAACAATAACAACAAATAGTATAACAGATTTAATAAAAACGACTGCAGAAAAAATAAAAAATATGGCATCAGAAGTTGCAAATAATTCTACTGGCATAATAAGCCCTAATGAGGCAAAAAATATTCTCAGTCAGCTAGGAGAAGCAACTAAGAAAACAGCATTAGGAGGAGCTGATGTACTATCTAATTTCAGTGGCGAAATTAGAGAAGGCCTAAAGTAGAAAGTAATACTTTGACTTATTATGTTCCTGAACCCATGTCATAATGAGAATTTGAAGCCACAAGTTACTCTCTTAGAGATTTTATATTATATTATATAAGAAATATAAAGTCAAGAGAATAAAGTAGTTGAAGAATGGACAGAAACCCAAGCCATGAAAGTTAAGGAATTATCTTTCTCGTCAATTGTCAATGCATTAAAATTTTTAGGTCCAGGATTGATTACAGGAGCAGCTGATGATGATCCGTCAAGTATTATAACATTTTTTCAAATAGGTGCCAAATTAGGTTTAGGAATGCTTTGGATGGCATTATTCCTATTACCTATTAAAATAGCAGTACAAGAAATTTGCGCTAGAATAGGGCTTGTCACCGGAAAGGGTTTAGCGACAGTTATAAAGAATAAATATTCCAAAATTGTTGTTCTTCCACTTTCAGGTCTTCTGATAATTGCCAATATAATAAATATTGGCGTTGACATTGGCGCTATGGCAGTATCAATTAAGCTGGTTTTTCCTCAATTGCCAAGTTATATTGCTACCATAATTTTTACAATTCTTATACTAGGGGCTGCGATTTTTATACCGTATATAAAGTATGTAAGATTTCTAAAATACCTTACCTTATCACTTTTTGCGTACGTTATAACTGCTGTCATTGTTGGAGGAAACTTTAGCCAGATAATTGCAGCCACAGTAATTCCTCACATTGAATTTTCATCAGATTTCATCATGCTCTTTGTTGCTATGTTTGGTACTACAATATCACCATACCTTTTTTTCTGGCAAACGTCTGAAGAAGTTGAAGAAGATGTTGCAAAAAATAAGATGAGAAATAGGGAAAGGAAACCCCAATATTTCGAAAAAAGAAATTAGAATTATGAGACAAGATGTTGTCGTAGGTATGTTCTTTTCTCAATTTATAACCTGGACCATAATTATAACAACAGCAGGAAGTCTTCATATTAATGGGTTAACAGTCATGTGAACAAACACATGAGTTCATTATGTAAACTGTTTCTAGTTATACTGCCATGAGAGTTATTATAGTTACATGTCCAATCAGATACTGTTTTTCCAATATCAGATTCATTTCTAAATGTAGAATTATTGATTGCTTTTCTCTGTAACCACATCCATCTAACCTCTATTAGATTCAGTTCTGGAGATCTGGTAGGTTGAAATACAAGAACTATTCGATAGTTACGTATTATTGCATTTCTTGTCTTTTTTGACCTGTGTATAGATGCATTATCTAACACAACAAATATTGTTTTTATACTGGAATTATATCTGGAATCGACACGTCGCATAAAATCTATAAACTGGTCACTGGTCTTGTTTCTATAGCAGTGTGTATACATTTGATCATTTGTATGATCGTAAAAACCAAATGTATTGAGAATTCCTTTTACTTTCTGTGCTTTTTCTATCTTGGACTGTGTGGAACACCATGATGGACCGCCATATGTCTTTTTGCTGCTATCGGTCCTTTCTCATCTTGATACAAAAGTACTGAATCAGGAGGTGTATTGTATCTTAATTCTTCAATCCTATTTTTTTTAATTCGTATTCA
>CAWIYT010000068.1:0-30243 GCA_963840085.1 uncultured Nitrososphaerales archaeon | reverse complement strand
TAATGGAGAAACAGATTTTCAAAATATGACTAGTTTGTGTCTTAAATAACTATAAATACAAAAAAGATTGGAAGCACGATTAATGGAATATCAACGCAAAAAGACAGATGATACAATTTTCATGGAGTTCCAACTTTTTAAAAATCGTATGTTAACGTTGTACAAGGCATTAGAAAATTAAGTAATATCAGATAAAACTTCAGGAATAGAAAAAGCCAAATGTGCAGAAATAGCTGGTGAAATAGCCTTAGATATTCTTAGATTAGGAGCAGAAAGTGTCAAAGCAATTCGCGGTATTAGGATATCAGGACATAATGGTAACAATGTTATAACGGGACAACACTATCTGGAAAATTTTCGATCTAAAAGTAAAGTCAACAATTACGAATCTACTGCCAACGAAGAATATGATCCAAATAGGAAATTTTAGTTTTTGACCAATTGTTGTTGGAAAGACCATGCAATAGAAAATTACTAATAAAAGATTAAAAATAAAAAATAAATTATTTACTTTCTAATAATGAATCTATTTTCTTCTCTAACATAAGAATATTTTTTAATATTTTGCTATTATTCTCTTCAAATATCTGAATCTTATTCAAAATTTGTTCATGTTTTTCTTCTAATTCTTCTATATGGGCTAATAGATCATCTTGTTTTTCAGAAGTTTTCTTTTGTCTATTGTAAATCCACCAACTAATTATTGCACCAATAATTGCTCCTATTACAATACCTAAATAAGTACTGGAAATATTGGACATATCTCTACCTAAACAATCCGATTCCGTAAGACACCATAATACAGGGTATATTTGAAATAACACATTAAATGAAGTTGATATATTACTTTTTATTAGTTCCTATAGAAAAAATAAAATAATAATTTTGTTATTCTTTAATTATTATTCTCTTTAAAATCAATAATTTTTTATTTTACCTGCTTTTACTATTAGTTGCTACTATATCTAAAAGCCTCTGTATATGTCAGACATACACTCAGATAGTTGGGTCTCCATTAGTTGTTGTGATTGTTGCATGGTGGGTATCAGGTATTGTAGCCGCTGCATGGCACCCGCCTATCGATTTTTGTTATTATTACTTGTTGTTATATTTTTTCATACCTTGTATCAAATAATATTAATAATACATTCTTTCAACACAGTAGAGAATAAAGAACCAATATTTTGATATTCTTTGAGTCAGTTTGAAAAGCAAATACTTCCTCACTATAATAATTATTTAAATCATTGTGTATATTCCCAATATCTGGTATTGGGAATTCTTTCTTTTTAGAAGTTATTAATATTATGATATTTTTCTTTATTTCTTTCTCTTTTTTAGATAAGTAAAAACAAATAACCTTTTCTAGAACGAGAAATAAAGAAAAATTTAATAAATCTCATTTGTAAAAAATAGATTTACAATATACTCCCTTTGAAAAAGACCATAATAGAATAGGCAAATCACTTAACCAAACAAAAAAATTGTTGTTATAGTCTGGACATTCTTCCGATCATATACCGTTCATCTCTATCCTATAGTTCAGACTATGACAATAACAATAATGCAATAATATCGGCAATTAACATTGTTCACTGATTTTTAAATATTCTAATAATTTATGTAGTCAGACCTATTCCAGGTACACCAAAGTAGTCATGGCCTCCTCTATTGTTGTGGTTTATCCTTAGAGGACCATGACAATTAATTAAATTGTCTTAAATTATTAAATAATATAATTAGTAAAATTTACTGAACAGACAAATATCCATAAGACCATAGCCTAATATCCATTGTGATACCGGTTTGCTACTACTACTGGGAAAGGCTATGGTCTTCTACTTCTTCGGATTCTTCTTTTCTTAATTGTTCACACCAACATTTTAAATCTTCTCTAAATTGTTCTAAAACAACTTTTTATCCTCCTTATGTTGCTTCGCAGTTTTTGCAAGACAAGGTCTCGACTAGGTCAAATGACCCAGTTTTCCATAGTAAGAGTATAACAAACTATATATATCAGTTGGGTTTTCTCCTGAATCGATCTGAAAAGATTCAGTAATTCCGTGGACTATTTTTTGTCCTTCTTCATTTCTTATTCTTTATTTCTTTGATCCTTGATCTTTTTATAAACTTGTAAATAGTGATCTTGACATGAATACCTTATTTTGATTTGCTCGTTTTCCTCTAGTATTCCTGCAGTTGCTTTTTGTCCATAGATTTCACAAGTATTATTAGATATTTCAAAATTCATTTTATTTTATTTAATTATTTTTATTCTCCTTTATTTTCTTCTTTCAATATTAAACCACAACAAGTATTTCAAGGAGTAAATAGATTACGTAATCTGTTCGTAAACCATCCTGAAGTTTAATCCAGATATTTGTCTTAGCCTTGCTCTTTATCTCTTCCAATTTGTATGCAAGTAATGACAATTGAAAAGTGTTCAACTGTCTTCTCTTTCATATTTTGACTTTGTAATCAAAACTTCTATGTTTTCCTCATACTCATAGATTATAATAGGAAGTTGATTTATTATTCTTGTTGTAATCTCTCGATTATACATTTTATTATTCTTATAATAAAAATGTGTAATTAAATCAGTTAGACAATTTTTTTTTACTTGTTAATTTGAATCCTACTTTCTATTTTTTTGTATTGCTATGATGGAATATCTAAATAATCATTTTGGGCTTGAAATTTTACATTTATATCTAAATACTGAATAGTAATAAAGAATCTTATTGTTCATCTTCGTTCAGGCTACGACAATTTTAGATTCAATAATTAATTTTGTTAATTAACAAAGTTAATCAAATGATAAATAATATACTTTGATTAATAAATAAATAGAATATAAAAGGAAATATTGATGAAAGCAGATATTAAAAATATAAACTAAAATAATTAAATGAAATGATTAAGTTATATCCAAACATTACTATGAGTTAATACCAGTTTTCTAATTTGATCTTCTGATAATTGTGCTATATGTTTATCATTAAAAGCACATATTCCAAGTTGAGGTTTATTTAATTTAGGTGGAAGTTCACATTCATAATCAATTAATTCATCAACTAAACCATATTCAAAAAAACAATCCATCATAGCAAATATTCGCAATCCCTTCCTTCCTTCCTTCTTTATAACTTGATCTACTAAATCACCGAATCTCATATGTATTTTTTCATTGTCTACTGCCACTATATTCTTTTTATTGTCTTTTTGATTGAATGATAAATAATATTTTTCAGTATAAGCAATCTTCAACAATCCAATATTCTGCAATTTACTTATATCGATATCATGTAATGCCATTTGAGATTTAAGATAATAATATTCAATATCTCTACTTAATATTAGTAGAGTTGTTTCATTATTTTCTAGTCCTATTTTTAGAAATTTAATTGCATCTTTGATCTTATCATCAGCAGAAGAATATGTATGCAGACAATGATCTTTTAATTGTGGTCAAAAAAGTCTTCATTTTTCTTACTGGTTGCAATTAAATCTATTACATCAAATACTGAAAATGGGTGAATTCGGATATCTTCTTGTTTACATATTCCTATAGATAGTAATCTGTCTTTCATAGATTGAGATGGTAAAATAAAAAATATTCTTTTATCAGAAAATATTTTTTTGATTTCTCCAATAATAGTGGTAGTAGGTTTTTGATTGACCTTTGCATTTTCTGCTGCTGTAGAAATATCTAAAATAATTAATTCAAGATTTTTACGTTTAGTATCATCAAAATTTGTAATAAAAGTCGAAACGTCATTCCAATTGACGAATGTTATTTTGTAATTATTGATATTGTGACTATTAGAGCCTGTCCGAAAAGTAGTTTATCGTATTTAAGTTTATGGTTCAATAGATTTGGAATTCGACAAGTCTAAGTGTCTCTACACTATATATCACGAGATTAGTTTGATATCTGAAATTTCTGGAATCGATTCATCTTATGAAATACCAGATGAATTATGGAATCGAAATTTTCCCTCTTCTTGTACCCATAAACCCAAAAGGAAGACAGAAGAAGAAGAAGACAGGTCGTCCAAGAATGGATGATAGAAAGGCAATGAATGCTATCTTCTACATTACACGTACTGGATGTCAGTGGAAAGCATTACCACGAAGGTCTTGGTGCATCCAGTACTGTATCATGACAGGTTTCAGGAATGGAGACAAGATGGCGTATTCAAACGTATGTGGATTGATGGTCTAAAAATATATGATAAAAAAGTTGGTATCAACTGGAAATGGCAATCAATGGATGGTGCAATAACAAAAGCACCTCTTGGGGGAAAAAAGTAACAGGACCAAATCCCACAGACAGAAGTAAATCAGGTACCAAACGTAGCCTTCTTGTAGATGGTCAGGGCATTCCTCTTGGAATTACTGTAGATGGTGCTAACAGACATGATATGAAGATGACAAAAGCAACTCTTCAGAGTATAGTGGTTTGCAGACCACCACCACCACCATCATCATCATCATCTACAACAAATACCCAACAACAACACATCTGTCTTGACAAGGGTTATGACTATCCTGAGGTATATGAGTTACTTGAGGAATATGGTTATACCATGCATATTTGCAAGAGAGGAGAAGACTACAATAATGGTAACAAAAAGAAGAGAAGAAGGATACCAAAATATAGAGCAAGAAGATGTGGGTAGTTGAGAGAACACACTCATGGATGAACCGATTCAGGCGATTATTGATTAGATGGGAAAAGAAGGAAGATAACTATATTGCAATATTACATTTTGTCTGTGCTTGGATAACATATAAGAGAGGAGGTGTTTTCGGATAGGCTCTTATTAAATTGTTGTTGATAATGTTGAATATTATCTGTAATAAGTAATATTGTTTTATTATTATTTGGAATTTTATTATTATTCTTTCCGATATCTTCTAACATTTTATTTGCCTCCTCCTTTCTCACTCTTTCTCTCTCCTATTAGTAAATCAAATTTTGAATATTTTGAATGTACTACTCCTTCTGAATCACATACAGTACTGTGGTTATCATTTATTCTATATCTATGATATTTAAAAGGAGCATTCTGAAGATTATTACTATTGTATAGACATAATAATGATACATTTAATCCATGATTCTTATTCAATTCTTCTATTGTTTGATCCCACCATTCTTCTAAAGCAACACATTGATCAAAATGCTTATTTTTGAAAAGAAGATTTGGAATATCACATACTATTCTAATCTCTTTTTTATTGTATAGTATTGCTTTCTCAAAAATCTGTCTTTTCAGATCTTCAAATAGTTTTAGATTATCACATGCTGCACTGATATAATAATCATCACTATTTTTAATTACCATAAGATTTTTTTCTTGAGACCTTTTTAGATTCGGAATTTGTGATAGTATTGTTTTTGGATGATCTTTTTCAATATTATAAAGAGAAAGATAAACACATAACTGGTCTTTCTGTAATCCTTCACCAATATATCGTAGTAGACTATTTGCAATAGGAACAGAAGTAGATTGTGATTCTTTTTCATAATACATACAAATATGTTCAGTCAAACCAATCGAAGATGAATTATCAAATATATTTCTAAATAATTTATTTATAAGATGAAGATTATGACGATCAAAAAGTATTTTTCTAGATTTTTGATCTAACTTTTCAAATTTGTCTAAATCATAAGCACAAATAACTGTTACTGGAAAATTATATGAAGATGAAAATGATTTTTCAATTTCAATAACATATTTTTCATATCCTCGTTCAAAAAAGATTCTTGTATCTGCAAATGCCCTTAGACCTCTTTTTCCTTTCTCTCTTGCTTTATTTGTAGCATCAGAATACTGCTTGACAATCTTGTCACAATCTATTATTTTAGTTGAAAAATAAAATTTTCTAGAACTTTTGACATTTATAATGCCATTTTTTTCTAAATCCGCCAATTCATTTGAAGAAATCTTCCACTTTTTTATTATCTCATTTCTAATTTCATCTCTAGTTAGTTCATCAGTAACCATTAATATTGCTTCATTCTTTTCTTCAAATCCAATTCTAAGATATTCTAAACCTTCTTCTATTTTTCTCTGTGGTGAAGAATAAACTCCTAAAATATGACTATTATCTTGAATCTGAGTTATTGGAGACAAAAGTGATAAATGATTTTTATACAATACATTATTTAATGGTATTATTCTTTTATTCTTAATTTTACGCATTTTTAGATATATTTTTAATCCATTATTCTTTCACTTAAAACTAATAATTGATCAGATAAATGAGCCAATGCATCACCTTCTTTTACCTTGTCATTTTCTCCTCATCTTCCTAGGTGATAGTATAATCTGTATGTACTGATGCTTACGGACTAGGTAACACATCTTTTCTCTCTTTTTCCTCCAGAAGAAGTAAGGTTACAATACTAATAATATAATACAATAAATAATATAATAATAATTATTAATAATATACCAAATATCTAATAAAAAAAGTTAGTTTATCTAACCAGCCGACTCGGTGGATTCTACTTCCCATTCTTTTAATTCGTTTCTGAGTTCATCATCATGTTTAATGTCTTTAATGTTTTCTAGTTTATTAGTTTCCTTTTTTTCTTCTTTTTTATCTTCTGACATAATATTATCTATGAATTCATGTACAATAAATTATTTACCAATTTATGTATAATTAGGAAATCTCAACTCTTTTGGATATTATTAAATTTTTATAGAATAATTGTATTTTAATGATTTTAGTGCCTGATAGCTCCTATAGTTAGTCCTCGGATCATTTGTTTTTGAAATATTAGCATCAATACTAAAATTGGAACTAAAGCTATGTTTATTCCTGCAGTTAAGTATCCCCATTCGATTCTATATAGTGAAACAAATTCATATAATGCTACTTGAAAAACCATTGAATCTGGTCTATTAGACAAAACTATTGGAAGTATGAATTCATTCCATGAGAATCTAAATGCTAAAACTGCCGCAATGGCAAATCCAGGCATTGACAAAGGAATGGTTATTCTTCTTAAGACTCCTAAATTTGAACATCCATCTATTAGTGCAGCCTCCTCTAACTCTTTAGGAATAGTTTCAAAATAGCTTTTAAGTAAAAAAATATTTAAAGGAATGATTAAGATTTGAAAAGTCAATATTAAACCGATGATAGTATTTAATAATCCTATTTGAGAGAACATAATATATAATGGAATAATATTAATTAATACTGGTATCATAAAGAGTCCTAATATAACACTAAGCAAAATATTTTTACCTTTGAATTGAAATCTAGCAAAGGCATAACCCCCCAAAGCACTTATTGCAACACTGATTACAGTACTTCCTATACTTACTAAGAAACTATTAAACAGGCTATTGACTATATGAGGTTCTGTAATTACAAATAGATAATTTTCAAGAGTAGGATTTTCAGGAATAAATTGTGGAGGTATAGATGTTGCTTCTTCATTAGATTTGAAGGATGTTGAAAGGACCCAAAGAAGTGGTACTATAGTAATAAAGAGATAAGTAAATAACAATATGTATATAATTGATTTTTCAGCATAGAACCATTTCGAATATGTAAATAAGGTAGGATAATTTTTTTTCATTATCTATTTAACTTTAAATTATTATTATTTATTATTTCTTATTTCTTCCATCAAATAGTCTAAGATACACTAATGCAACTGATATATTCATAACAATAAGTAATATGCCAACTGCTGCTCCTTCTGAGAAATACCCAAATTCAAAAGCTTGTTTATACATGTATAAAGATATTGTTGTTGTTGAAAACAATGGACCACCATTGGTCATAATCAATTGCAAATCAAAAAAGTTAATTGTCCAAACTGTTACTAAAATTAAATTTGTTAAAATAAAGGGTTTTAAAAGTGGAAGAGTTATATAAATAAATCTTCGAAATTTTGTTGCTCCGTCAATAATAGCTGCTTCATAAAGTGTAGGATTAATTGAAAGTAATCCGGCGGTAAGAAATAATATTGTGAAGGGTGTTCCATACCATGTATTTGCTATAATAATTATCCATATGGCTAACGCAGGATCAGAAAACCATTGAATGGAATCTAACCCCAATTTTTCAATTCCATAATTAATAATGCCAAAATTATCATCAAAGAGAAACTTAAATGAGAAACCTGTAATAACTGTGGATACTGTCCACGGAATAATAAATAGTGTTCGAAAAAGTCCCGAAGCTCTAATTTGTTGATTTAACAAAAGAGCTATTAATAGTCCAATCCCAAACTGAAGAAGGACTGTCCCTAATACAAAAACTAATGTAACTTTGAGTGAATTAAAAAAATTAGGATCTGAAAAAATGTTATTAAAGTTCTCAAATCCAACAAATTCCCATTCTTTTATTATTGTAAGAATAGATACGTTATGTAATGAAATATATATATTCCACAATAAAGGAAAAAAAAGAAAGAGAAATAATATTATTATACCAGGTAATAAAAAAAGATAAGGTTCAAAATTTTTTAAGATTAACATTGAATTGCTTAAGCAATAAATTGGATTGGATAATAAAGTATGATCTGAGTAATTACCAGCCTAGCGCTTTTTCTGATTGTTTTGCAGCTTCATCTAATGCCATTTTTGGGTCCATTCCGTTGTATACTTGTTCAATTGCATTTCTTATATACTCGGCAATAATAGGATACTCAGGAATATTTGGTCTTCCCTTTCCTAATGAGATTAAGGAAACTAATTCTTCATAATAGGGAATTGTTAATTTTAGCTTTTCCGAATAGGGGCCTTCTCCTATGCTTTTTTGTGTAGGCAGATATCCTTGTTGTAATAACATGGGAATCAAAACTTTAGGTTCTAGCATTATAGTAAGAAGCTCCCATGCTAATTCCTTGTTTTGTGATGTCTCAGGTATACTTAAGATCCATCCACCCATTAAAGTAGAGGTATTTGTTGAATTTGAATTGCTTGGAACCGGAAACATCGGAATCATTCCTACTTTTTCATCTAATGTATTCCATTCGCTCTTTGGAAATTGTCCTAATATCCATGACCCTTCAAGCATTACCGCAAATTTTTTGTCTGCAAATTCTTGACCCCAAAAATGATTAATTTGAGGTTTAATACCAGCATCAACTTGATTCTTTAAGAATTGAAGAGCTTTTATACCTAACTCACTGTTATAGATAGGATACCAATAACTGTTTTTTGTAGGATGTCCATCTCGTTTTTCAAGTATATCTCCACCTAGCATCCATAGGTATGGATACCACATATCAGGTGAATGGTTGGCCCCTACTAAATGCATAGCTTGAATTCTATCCTTTTCTAATATTTCATTTAGTTTTTTAGATGATGATATGTATCCATTCCAATTCTTTAACTGATCTGGATTTATCCCTGCCTTATCCAAAAGATCCTTCCAATACCATAATGCTCTAACATCTGTCCATGCCCAAATACCTTTGACTTGATCATTATATAATCCTCCCTCCCAATTTTGACTATACCAATCAGATGACTTATTCCATTTTTTCGTATTGGATGTAAGATCTGACAAAAATCCACCTTCTGCAAATTCACCCAACCATATCTGATCTATTGAAACAAGATCAATTGGAGTTTTTCCTGCCATTGCAGTAAGGATTTGAGTTCGTGTATCGGAATATGGTAACACTCTAAAATCTATTTTAATCTTTTTATCTGGATGTCTTTCATTTAGTATCTTTGTTGCATTATCTAAAAGTATTTCCCATCTTTCCTTAGGTTCTGCAAATATAGCATTTAGGGTTATTTCTTCTTGAGCAATAATGGCTACAAAATTTATTTTTGAAATAAACAGCAAAGATAACATTACAAAAGATACTATTATTAAAAATTTTGACGTGGACATTTTAGATTTATAAAAGAATTCACAATTGCTATTATTATCCATTATTTTGTAATAAATGTAATATTTTTTAAAGGTTATCTAAGTGTATCTGTTGTTCTAGATCTGTTGTTGTCATTATAATTGCCATTTCTATCATGTAATTATTTTATTTTATATTTGCAAAATATATTAAATATTACTTTTTTAGTAGATTTGGTGAGTATTTCCTGTCAAGAATAACAATTAAAAATTTAAGTAAAAGTTATGGAGTTGTAGATGCAGTAACGAAATTTTCTGTAGAAATTGATTCAGGAAAATTTTTAGTCCTATTAGGACCTTCTGGATGCGGAAAAACTACTATAATAAAGTGTATAGCAGGACTTATTGATCCTACAGAAGGACAAATTTACATTGATGACCTTTTAATAAATAAGCTTCCACCAAAGCAACGTGATGTAGCAATGGTATTTCAAAGTTATGCATTATATCCACATATGACCGTATATGATAATATTACCTTTCCTTTAAAAATGAGAAAAGTTTCAAAAGATGCTATAAAAAATCAAGTAGAAAACATAGCCCGTTTATTAGATCTTACTCCTTTTTTAAAACGAAGGCCTAAAGAATTGAGTGGCGGTCAAATGCAAAGAGTAGCTTTAGCTAGAGCACTTGTTAGGAAACCTAAATTATTTCTGATGGATGAACCATTGAGTAATTTGGATGCTAAATTACGTATGCAAATGAGAACAGAGATAAAGAAATTACAAAAGAAAATAGGAATTACAACGATATATATAACTCATGACCAAATTGAAGCTATGAGTATGGCCGATCAAATTATTGTTATGGATAAAGGATTAATTCAACAAATAGGTTCACCCGAAGAGATTTATTATAAACCACAGAATCTCTTTGTTGCAAATTTTATAGGAAGTCCACCTATGAATATCTTAAATTTTAATATAACTAAAAACTCTCAAGATTTTTGTCTCAAATCTGATCCAATTGATATTCCAGTTTCAAAAATATTTTTACCATTTTTGGGAAATAAATCTTCTAAAATTATTTTAGGTATAAGACCTAAAGATTTTGTAATTGTTGATAAAAGTCAAAAGAATGAAACTGATACAATATCTTTTATAGGAAAATTATTATTCACAGAATTACTCGGAGATGAAGTCATCCATGAATTTAAATTAGAAAATAATAGTGTAATAAAAGTTTCATCAAATACAGATAATTTTCACTATCAACAAAATGATGTATTTAATTTGGTAGTAAAATATAAAAATGTACATTTCTTTGATTCTCATACGGGAAAACGTTTATTTTGATTCAATATTTATAATAAATAATAAATAATATTATATAAAAGTCAAATCAATAAAATGAAAAAAAGGGAAAAAAATTGAAACGTCAATTACTAGCATATGTACTATCTTATAATTTTAGTATTCAAATATAATAGAATATTGCATCTGCCAGGAACATAAGGATCCTTATACAAATGAAGATTGTCATGGATGTTAAGTTAAGGAATAAATCTATATTTATGTAATCTTTAACCTTTCATAATATGAAAATTTATGATGTAATGTCTGTTGATATTGTTTGTGCAAAGAAAGATGCGACAATTATAGAAGTGGCAACAAGAATTGTTTTAGGTGTATTCAACGGAATTCCTATAATAAACGATGATGGAATGGTAATTGGAATTATAACTACAATAGATATATTACGTGCTATTAAAGATGGAAAAGATCTCAACAATACCACAATAGGAGATATAATGGCAGTTAATCCGATAGTGATTAAACAAAATAAAGACATTGAGGAAACAATTGAACTTATGGATAAAAACGGTATTTCCATGATTCCAGTTGTTGAGGATGATGGACGAATAATTGGAATTTGCTCAAGATCCGACATATTAAAAGAAATTCTAAATGAACGATTTGTAGTCATAGGTAGAAAAAAAACTACAACAACAACAATAGGTGAAGGATAAGAATTATGAAAGATCTACATAGTATAGATTTGGAAAATTCCCAGAACAATGTACAAATCTTGCAAGATAGATTGTTAAAAGAACTATGTTCTAGAGATTACCATTCCAAACGATTAGGTAATGCACCTATATTTGATATAGATGATATTTATAAAAAATCATTCAATGATGTAGAAAAAAAATATTTTTTGAGATTTCTTACTTGGTTTGCTCAAGACTCTGAATATATTCAATTTCTTTTTGAAAATAAAATTGCCCTTACATTTATTGGCAGAAATTATTGCATCATTTCACAACAATATAAATAGACAATAAATACTATTTTTTTATTATTTATTTTTGATAAAATATTTAAATTGACCAAAATTAATAAAAAAAACTATCTTCAGTTCGATCAAACTCGAAGATAATTTTTTTATTAATTTTGGTCAATTTAATTGTACCATAAACAAATATTATTATATCAATTTAATTGATTCTATGGAACCAATACAGTATATTCATAAAATTGGTTAAAAAGTAAATAGGTATAAAAACAAAATATTAAGTCTTATATCCAATCTCTCTTAAAAAATTTTTCCTTTCTATTATATTATTTTCATCTTCTATTCCCTTAGGCTTATAACCATCTACAATCCCTATTATTCCTCTTCCTTGATCTGTTTCTACATAAATTATTTCTATTGGGTTGGCTGTTGCACAGTATATATTAACTATTTCTGGAACTGATCTGAGCATTGATAAAACATTAATAGGGAAAGCATTTTTTATTAAAATTATTAAACTATGTCCAACTGATAATGAATAAGCATATTGACTCGATTCTTTTTTAAGTTCCTCATCATTTCCATCGTATCTAACCAAACATAGTCCGCTAGCCTCACAGAAAGCTAATCCGAATTTAATATTTGGAACACAATTCATTAAGCATTCATAAACATCTTCAACAGTTTTGATAAAATGACTTTGTGCAACTATTATTTGAGTATCTCTGGAAGGTTCTATTTTTATTTTATTTATTTCCAATAATATGAAAGATTCAGATATTCAATTAAATCTTTCTAGAACATTTTCTTTCATTATTTTTTTAATTTATTATTTAATAATCCTCTTCTCTACCCTCTTGATGACAGGAATTACATATACCGCATAATTCACAAGTTCTACTTTTTTCTATACTGCATTTCCTACAAATAACTGCAGGAGTATGGATACTTGATTCATGATATTGATGAGGAATACGAATTCTGGTCATATCTTTTAATACTGTACCTCTTGTTCTTATATAATTTTGGTATAATAGAATTAATTTATTTTAATTTTCCTTTAACAATCTATGTTATCTAATCTTTAAAAACTTGTTTGGCCAATAAAAGATATGGATAATCCGAATACTCATACGTGTGAAGTATGTGATTCACCTGTTACAGATTTAGTTTCTATCAAAGTTGAAAATGATAATGTAATTAAATTAGGTAAATATTTCAATGGAAGTTGGATTTGTGATGATTGTTTTCTAAAACAAAAGGGTATAAAATCAGAATCTATTGATTATTCCAAAGAAGGCAGTGAGCAATCTTTAGGAATTGCGTCATCAAAAGATGTATCGCCTAATACCCCTCCTGCTTAATTTGGATTACCTTATTTCCTTTAGAGATTCTTTTTCTAATATCATACAATATTTTAGTCTTGTTTAACAGAAAGTACAAAAAAATAACAATCACTATAAATCTCATATTTTTTATTTTTTAAAAAAGTAATTAGATCTGCATTTTTTCAATAAATTTTTATTCAATTAAATAGTATCGTAATTTTAATGAGTTATTTATCTAATTAATGATAGTATTAAATATATATCAGTATTATGTTGAAATTTATATTTGAACCTAAGAGAAACATTGTAATTAATTCTTTCTATAATAAATATCTGTTTCTGGAGTTCAAATAAATGATTTTAACATCAATATATAATTGTTAAATAAAGATTAGACTATTGTACTTTAATATGTTATATCCTATTGATGGCAAAATAAGACTTTATTATTACAATTCAGATGTGTTTGCTTTTTTAGATTTTGATTTAAATGTAGGTAAAACAATTTTGAAATAAAGGACGTATTATAGTAATGTATGAGTATTATTATTTTTTTAGTTATAGTATAAAAAATATTTTTTTATATTCTGATTTGCTAGTTTTTATCAGTTTATTTACATCCATATTATTTAGATGGATTTATCTTTTTATAAAATTGTTTAATTCTTATTGGTCAAGTCGTTTACATGGTAGTGAATTATCGACAATAATAACTAATAAAAGTAAAAATCCTAAAAATTTTTATAAAAATAACAAAACATCGTTTCCATTTGTAAGTATAATATTACCTGCAAGAAATGAACAAGAGAATATTAAGAAATGTCTACATTCCTTATTATCTCAAGATTATTGTAATTATGAAATAATTGCAGTTGATGATAATTCATCTGATAATACATTATCTATAATGCTAGAAGTACAAAAAGAATATTATAATAAGCAAAAAAATAAGCGATTACCAAAATTTGTACAAACAAAGCGTAATTATCCAATTTTAAAGATAATATCACTCAACGATAAACCTGAAGATTGGACTGGTAAGACATGGGCGTCAGAACAAGGTTATCTCAAAAGTACAGGTAATATTTTACTGTTTACTGATGCAGATACTATTTATAAAAAAAATGTAATTTCCAATGTAATTTCATATATGATATCAAAAAAACTAGATGTTATAACTGGTTATCCATTTATTGAACTAAGAGATTTTTGGTCAAAGATATCAATGCCATTATGGAAACTTATGTCATTTACACTTGGTAAAGATGATTCTCAAGTAAACGATCCAAAATCAAAAGTTGCCTATCTCATGGGATGTTTTTTTATGATCAAAAGAGATGTATTTGAAAATATTGATACTTTTAAATCGGTTAAAAATGCAATTCAGGAAGATGAAGCACTAGGAATAAGAATTAAACAATCAGGTTATAAATTAAGAATAATATCAATGAGTAATTTAATACATGCATTATGGTCTCGCAATCTTTCTACTTTGTGGCATGGAATTGGAAGAACTCTTGCTCCAATGATACTTAAAGAAAAGGAGAAAGTTTTTATTAATTTTGTATCCATTATTTTTATGACTACATTACCTCATATGTTGCTACTATATACTATTTACTTAAATTTCATATATTCAAATATTTTTGCTATGCAAAATAATACACATATTTTTGATAACTATTATCATACTCTATTGATGTTTAATTTAATTATCTGTTTAATGTCTCTAATAGGAATATGTATTAAAACAGTAAAAACATATAAAATAAATCCTCTTTATACCTTACTAAGTCCAATAGGATCAATTTTTCTTATTATTGCATATCTTTCAACTATAATTCCATTTCTGCTATCATCAAAATCTATTGAATGGAAGGGAAGAACTTTTGCATACAAAAGAAAGGACAATCCAATTATGTAGATAAATGAGATTGTCCAATTTAATAATTTAATTTCATAATATAAAATAAGATTTAGCCAACTAGATATTTGTAATTAATGTTTATTTGAATCTTTTATTAACAAGCAAATAGGACTAGACAAGAAAATATAGTATAATAAAAGATAATCTCATATTAAGCCTTAATAAAAAGTTGCATAATATTATATGTGTAAAGTATATGTGTTGATGTAATAAAGTATAATGTATTACAACTTTAATACTAACTAAACCGGAAATAAGATATTTCAAGTTATGAATAAGTTATTTATCAAGAAAGTTAACAATTTGTTATTTAATTTTAGATATTATAACTAGGAGCATCATTCTATACTCTTTATTTATGAATAAGTTATTGGAAAAGAAAAAAATTCAAAATATTATAACTTGATCAATTATCATATAATATTGGCTAAAGATTACTAATTATATAAAAATGAAATCAACTAATAAAAGTAATTAATATATTTCTTAAAATTTAAATTTAAATATCTTGGAAGACAAATACAAACCAATTTATTTTTTTAACGATACTGACGAAAAAAATAAGAAACTTTTTGGTGAGAAAGGTACAAGATTAATTGGAATGACTAAACAAGGTATCCATGTTATACCAGGTTTTATTGTCACAAGTACAATGTGTTTGTTATTTTATGATAATCAAGAAAAATTACTTCAATTTCTAATGACTGAAATTCAGGCAGCTATTGGAAAATTAGAAAAAATAACAGGGAAAATATTTGGAGATTCACAAAATCCATTATTTTTATCAGTTAATTCTAGTCCGGCTGTTTCAATCCATGGAATGATAGACAATATATTATATTTGGGAATGAATGATTCCACTGTTTTAGCACTAATTAAACAAAAATATGACCAACAAACAATATGGGAATCTTATGTTAAATTTGTCATTTCATTTTCAACTATTGTATTAGGAATAAGTATGGACACTTTTAAAGAAATTAAAGAAGATAAACAAAAAATTAATCATAATTTTTCGAATAGAAAACAAGATCAATATCATATTTTAATAAAGAAAATGAAATCATTGATTAAAGAAAAATATAATATTGACTTTCCTGACGATCTCTATAAACAGCTTGAACTTGCAATATCTGCAATATTCAAATCATGGATGGGAAAAAAAGCAGTAATATATAGACGTCAATATGGAATAACTAAAGAAATTGCAGATGGCACAGCCATAATTGTCTGTGAAATGGTTTTTGACAATATATGAAAAGATAATAGGAATGCATGTGATATTTTCAAATTTTCATAGCTGAATTTAAATATTGTTTTTTTTATGGTAGATTCAATCCTCATGATCTTTCATTTTAATAATATCTAATACATTCTCATTCTTATCATATTCGATTAAAACTCTATAATTATCTAGTGCAAACTGATGAAATTCCTTATCGAATAATAAGGTATTTGTGAATAAATCTAAAACTTCTTCGGCAGTTTGTTTTGCTGGATTAATTTTCTTATCTTCCCTTGTTCTCATATATTTCTTTATTATATGGTCAAGTGCTCTTAAACCACCTTCTTTACTTTGATAAGTTTTTGCATCTTTGGCTGCTTCTTCTTCATCCCAATTTTTTATCAAATTAGTTATTATACTTTATTTAAAAAACAAATTATTTAATTGCTTATATTAACAAATCTACCTCTTTTAACTATCTAATTCTTTTTTATTGTTGTTATTTTTTTGTCTTTGTTTCCATTCTCTTGTTCTTCAGATATCAAAAATTTCAGATATTATATATAAAATATTTAAACTAAATACTCACCTTTAAGTAAGATAATGATGTCTAATCTATTAGAAAGAATGTATGTCATGATAATGTGGGAAAGTGTAAGAATAATTAGTTCCTAATAATAAAGAAGTGAGAGTAAAAGAATTAGTATTCTATAACATTAGTTTGTAATATTGCAAATGTTTTTCTAGTTAGCTTCTTCTATATCTGTCTATTTCGAGCCGGAACACTTTCTTCTATAATATTGTTCTGTTTGTTCAAAATAAATTTATCAACACAATTAATTACTTGGCAATCTTATTTAATATATGAAAAAAGGAGAAAAACTAATGCAATTTCTTCAAAGTAAATATCCTTTACCAAGTAGAGAAGAAGGAAATAAAAATAACATGGATGATACTGACAATGACATAACAGGAAGAACCAATTTAATGCTAGATAACTCGGAGGTGATATTCAAATGGATTAACTATCTTGATACTGTTTCAGATGAAGAATTTGATAGAATTGTTAATGATAGTTCAAAATATAATAATTCAAATTCTTTAGATTAAAAGTGTATTATCCCATGACATCTGTTACACTCTTTTACTTGGTAAGAGTAAGGAGTGTTGTTACACCAGATGCAATATAAACAAGATTTAGAAAAGATAAGAAGATGGTGTATAAGACGCAAAATAGATGAATGGAAAGTTACCGATATCTGTAAACATATACACATATCCAGAATGAGTTTCTACAGATACTGGAACAGGTACAAAAAAGAAGGATTGGATGGACTAAAAGATCATTCTAAAAGACCACATACAATCCATAAAACAGATAAAAAGATAGAACAAAAGGTAATTCAGTTAAGAAAGAAATACCAGTACTGTCCACACAAGATACAGGGTACTCTTTTGAACCAGTACAGGATAAAAATTGGACATATGACTATATACAGAATTTTATGCAAAAGCGGATTGAATAATCATCCCATCACTAAACCCAGAAAGAAGAGAAAATACATACGATTTGAGCGTAAATTTCCCAATGAACTATGGCAGATTGACCTGAAAGTGATAGAAAATGAAGGAATTTGGTTGATATCCATTTTTGATGATCATAGCAGGTATGTATTATCTTCGATTAAATGCATAGAAGGTACATCAGAAAATGTTATAGATCTAGTAAAACGTACAATCAGAAAGTATGGAAAACCATTACAGATACTGACAGACCATGGCTCACAGTTTTACAATTCACATTCTGTATTACAGTCAGATTTTGATTCTTTCTGCAAGGAACATGATATACAACATGTCATGGGTAGTATAGGAAAATCTACTACACTAGGAAAGATTGAAAGATGGCATCGTACATATGATGTAGAAAGACCCAGATTCAAAAGACACGAACAATTCA
The DNA here is from genome assembly GCA_963840085.1 of uncultured Nitrososphaerales archaeon. Taxonomy (GTDB): domain Archaea; phylum Thermoproteota; class Nitrososphaeria; order Nitrososphaerales; family Nitrososphaeraceae; genus TH1177. The sequence goes on along the minus strand of CAWIYT010000068.1, from coordinate 11,665 downwards.
TTAAATATTATAATAACAAAAGAGTACATATGTCATTGAACTACATGACACCAAAACAAGTGTATAATAGGAGTGTAACACATGTGGTGGGATAATACACCTTTAGATTAAAAGTAGATTTTATATTTTGTTTTGATAATTATTTCTACAAAGAATTTATTTAATAAATAATTTATTTTAGGTAATACCTAAAGATCTGCAACAGTTTTTACAAGCATTTTTGACATAATTGGATACAAATCCATATGTCGGTTATTAAATCTGAATTCAATCTCCTTTAGATATAAATGAAAATATTGTCTAGGTACACCTCGATAAATATACAGCCATGTCTTGGCATAACTCCAGAATCCTTCTATTCCATTAATATGAGTATCTTCTCTTACATATTCCTTGTTACCATGAGAAATCGAGTTATGTTTTCCAATTAAACTCAATGTTGCATAAGCAGTATGATCATCTGTATAATATAGTGATCCTTTTCTTGTGTGCTGTTGTATCAGAGGAATCAATGTTTCATGTTTTCTGTCAGACACTGGAAATGTAATAACAATTCCATTCCTTTTGTAGATACCGAAAACTAGATTTTTGTGCTCAATAGAACCCCATCCACGCTTCCCTCCTTTATGATGACCTCCAAATAATGCCTCATCAATTTCTATTTCTCCAGATAGTTTCAGATTCTGTATTTCCAGTATAAGCGAATCATAGATTGCTTGCCTGAATATTCTAAATGTACGTTCAATTGTTGCTAAATTAATAGATACACACCATCGTATTCTGTAAGCAGGAACACCAAGTACAAATAGATATAACAAATGAGATATAATATCAAACGAGATTTTTAACCTTGCCAAATAGGTACATGTGAAATCACTAAAAACATACCTACACCGTTTACATGAATATCTCCTCCTTCTTTTCTCACATGATGATAAATGATTTATGTACCTGTAGTTACATCTAGGACATTTTCTTTTTCCACTCCATCTACCCTGCTGAAAATATAACCTACTTTTCTGACTGTTTGTAGCCAATTCTAATGGATTGATCTCACGCACAAACCACGCATAAGATAACAATCATTATTATGTACTTTTTGTTTCAAATGTTTAGGTATTATCTTATTTTATAATATTCAGATAATATCACAAAAAATAGTGAAAAGAAGTTTAATTATCAATTTGTGGAATCTGTTTCAGTAGAAGAATTAGATAAACGTAATTAGGAAGGACATTAAAGTCCAAGTATTGGTCTTACTAAATCCTTTCCTTTAAGTTATGAATGATCGTATAGTTTAGAGTGGCATTTTATAATTTATAAATTGTATAAAAATGAGTAAAGCTAATTATCATAGCCTGATCAATTGTGATATCTATATATGCTACAATTATGTCGCCAGACTATGACTAGAGCAGACGACTCTATTTGAAGTTCTTTGGTAAATAATATCAGATGTTATGTTATTTAAGGTTTGATTCAAAATGTACGGTTTTAGCCATGATGAATTAGTGCTTATTCCATATAGGCAAAATGATATTTATGACAAATAGTTTTTTAAACAATAGCAATTGGAAAAAATAGTATTAATATATAAAATATCAACGTATATCTGTATCTACAATTTCAATTATTTTTGTTAATTGATTTTGTCTAGAGACTACAAACTATTTAAAGATTAACAAGTAATTTTTTATCTTCAAATAGGTTTGATAAAGTGTAAATTGCTATTGATTCAACAAAATGTAATAACAGGTTCTTTGAGGCTCATGTGCTATACATGTCCTCTAGTCTGATTTTTCAGTCCAAAGAACTCCAAACAGAACCTGTTAATTAAACAAATACAATATAGTTAAATAAAGTTATATACACATTTCTTATGTTGACTTTTTTTTAGTACTTTATCATTTGATTATTTTTGTTTAATATAACAATGATAAATAATAATTTTGGAATAGTACTTAGATGAAGCATTTGAATCTGAAAATTCTTTCAAGTTATGAAATCCAAAAAAAACATCCATAACTTTTTTTGTTATAACTCTTTTTTTTAAATTTAGCCTCTTAATGTATAAGGCGAAGCGTCAGGTATGGCGCGAGCCTTAGATCATACTTCGGAGTTTATATTAAAAAATAATATTTAAGAAAATTGAGCTAAGTTAAGTCTCTAATCTTTTATCAACATTGTGCTATCCATTTAGGATAAATATAGAAATAGATTTAGCTTTGTTATACATCTTTCAACATGTGCCAAATAATCCTGTCAGACTAGAATTATCTAGTGTACAGAAAAAGGAATTATTTTCATTCATGAAGAGTACTCGTGACAAAGAGGAATACAGAAGAAGAGCATCTGCTATAAAACAAAAAATGGAAGGAATACCTTATCGAACTATAGCAAAGAATCTCGGTGTCAATTACCGCAATGTGTATGGCTGGATTAAAAAATATAGAGAATACAGTCTTGATGGAATAAGAAATAAAAGAGAAAGAATGGAGGTAGAAAACCAGTAATATCTACCCACAAAAACAAAGAAATGATAAAAGACATAGTACTGAATGAATCACCCAGGACATTTGGCTATCTCAAAAATACCTGCTGGAGTATCAGACTTTTAGCTACTTATATCTCACATCATTACTGGAAATGAATGTCAAGTCCCATGCAAACGTGAGGAGGATAATTCAGGATTTAGGTATTGTATACAAAAACAGCCAAAACTTGAACTAGAAAAAGGCATAGATTATGAGGAAAAGAAGAACAAGATAGACAGATACAAGAAGATATCCTCTGCACTTTTAAAAAAAGATTCTACTAGGATTTGAAGATGAAACATGGTTACATCTGCAACCATACATAACCAGGACATACATGATGAGAAGAGGAGAACAGCAAAAGATACTCCATAAAGGATCTAACGATAAAGTCAATGTATTCATAACCCTTCTCTATTCACTAAATAGAATCAAATTCAATACAAGCAAAACAAGAAGAACAGTAATGATTTCATAAACCATCTAAACAGTATCAAAAGATATGTACAAAGAGAAGTATCAAGAGATTCATCCTTGTAATAGACAATGCATCTTTTCATATCAGTAAAAAGACAAAACAGTATATGGAAAAACAATCATACTGGCTAACTGTACTATTTCTACCAACACGTACACCATTCCTAAATATAGTAGAAACAAAAGTAAACAGGAATCTCAAGAAAGATGTATGTGCCAATTACAACTACGAAACAGAAAATAATCTATTATGTAATGTAAGACGGTATCTTAGATCCATGAATAGTTGGCCTAAGATATGATACTTAACTTAACACTACAGTAGTTGTTGTTGTTATTGTTGTTGGTAGTAGTAGGATATGATATAATAGACCACGAGAGACTACATTAAACAAGTATAATTCATAGTGTGACATCTAATATTCTATTAACGTTATTATAATGAAATACATCAATCAAATCAAGAAGATTGGCAATAGTTTTCTATGTTATTTAAAATATCTTTTGAAGATTTCCATGTATTGCTGGCTTGGTGGTTGGTTTGGTATTAGTTTGAATCCGTTGATATCATCATGAATTATCTGCTGAGCTGGCTCTATACCTGTGCCTTCATGCCATTCATTCCAGGTCTCTACTAACTTCCATGTCACTTGAGCCTGTTTCAACTTACTTACAGCATTCTCAAATTCTGTAGGGTTTGCTGCTGGTAGTCTTACATTCTCATGGTATTTCCAGAAACCTGGTGACACAAATGCTGAGAATGTTTTCTGTTGTTCGAAGTATTTACTTGCTGGTGCATATTGATACCATGAATCCATGTCTGTAGGGTTAGCACCTTGAGACAGTGGATCTACTTTGAACACTACATAGAATAGTACTTGTGCTTTTGCCTCCTTCCATCTCTCAGAATCACCTAGTGGATTATATCCACTATGAGCTGCATTATATACAAATATTACAGGCTTGCCGTTTACATGTAGATAGTATGGACTTGAGGCATAATTCTGCTTGATGTAGTTGAGGTCATTTACTATTTCCGTTAGTGGTGGATCTCCAAAACCTTCATCTTCATAGAGAATTGCCCATCTAAATTTGTCATATCCGTTCCCTGCAATTGTTGGGTGAACATCATTAATTATTTTGTTGAATACCATGTCTTCATATGTATTTTGACCCCACCATGATACAATACCAAATTCTATGCCAGTATCATTCATTAACTGAATCTGTTTTTTGATTACGTTTGTATCATTACTATTGTAAAGGTTATCGCTTATGAGGTTTGTTGAATATTGACTGTTGAATAGATCTGGTAAGTAGTTGCTTGCCCAAGTTATAGGTGGATTGTGACCACCATTTGTCCACTGCCTGTATTTGCCATACCATGGATAGAAGAATGCTCCTACATCTATTCTGACATCATTTCTAATGACTAGTACATTATCTATTGTACAGGTTTGTGGATTACCAATTGCAATGTCTCCTTTACATTCATCAGAGAAATTGGTACATATGAACAAGTTATTTTCCAAAGTTGAACCTGCTTCAAAACCCATATTAGTGCATATAGTAGGTGTGGTAGGATCAAGTCCTTGCTCTGATACACTATATGGTCCTGGTTCTAGCTCAACATTGGTACCTGTCGATGAACCAGCAAAGCTAGTTTGAGATGGATTGTTATCTTGTTGTATTACAATATTGAATTGTGAAGGTTGAATAGGGTTTTGTTGGCAGGTTTGAGTATCTGCTTGACAGTCTACAGTTTTGATAACTGTTAATGTTTCAGTAATATCTATTGGTGGTGGTGTTAGTTGTTGTTGTGGTATTTCATTATGATTCAAATTCCTACAAATTACTGCAAATCTTTGATCTTTTGAGTCATAACGAGAAATAGAAGGTTTATTATTATCATTGGCATTTATGGTTGCTGTTTCTTCTTCTTCTTTATCTTCATCTTGATTTTGTGCAAATATTTGTCCAACTATATTGTTATTATTTTCATTATCATTATTATTGCCATTTGTTGTTAATCCTTCCCCATTACCATTTAAATTTAGGTTAAAATTATTACACTTTATAATTTCTTTTTCAATATTAGCAGCAATTGATTTGTATTGATGATGATTATTATTATAGTAGTAGTTATTTTTTCTATCTAAATCTAAACTTGTTGGAGATAAATCAGATTCTGACGATATTGATGTTGTTGATAAGTATCTACTATTATCGTCAAAATTAGGATCTTTATAGTAATTGTTTTCTTTCTGTTTCTCTTTCTCATATTCAATTACATATCCTGTAGTTTCAAGTGCTTGAGCATCTTTTAGAAATATGAAATTAGAAGATGAAGATGATGATATAGAAAATATGTTAGTAATTGCACCAAAAGATAAAATTGTTATTAGAAATATTATATTTATTCTTTTATTTAGATTATTGTTGTTATTATTGCTAAAATAATTATTATTGTACAATCATTAAATCTTTATGATGACAAATGTATATTACCAATTCTAATAATTGTTAAGATTATTTTATTGTGGCAATTCTATACTAAAATCAAGTAATACAAGATATAAAGTAACAACCAAACTATTCATTATTAAGTTATATCGATATAGAATAATAATATATATTATAAATCTAAATATAACTTCTAGTAGTATTATTTGTCTAAAATCTATATTAGACTCAGCTGTATGGATTTAAACCCTTTACTTCTGTTCATGAGATTATACTACTTTGACATTTAAATAGGTAATACCTACATAGTTGGAGCAGATTTTATCATTAATTTTGATAATTCATAGAAAATATCCTTCTCCCTGTTATTGAATCTAAATTCTATCTCTTTTAGATATACATGAAAATACTGTTTAGGTCCTACCCCTGTAATGATACAACCATGTCTTGGCATAACTCCAGAATCCTTCAATCCCATTAATATGGGTATCTTCTCTTACGTATTCATCTCTTCCACATGTGCAACAACTTGATGTTTTCCAATCATATTCAACATTGCATATGCAGTATGGTCATCAGAATAGTACACATCCTTTTTTAGTATATTGTTTTATCAAGGGAATAAGTGTCTCATGTTTCTTATCAGATACTGGAAATGTAATAACAATTCCATTTCTCTTGTAGATACCAAATACTAGATTTTTGTGCTCAATTGCACCCCATCCTCTCTTGCCACCTTTTCTCTATAACCACCAAATAACGCTTCATCAATTTCAATCTCACCACAGATAACTTTAATTCATGTAGTTGTCGTAGCGATTTATCATATATCGTTTGTCTAAATAATCGAAATGTTCTTTCTATTGCTGATAAATCACATGATACATAAAATCTAATTCTATATGCAGGTACTCCTAATGTAAATAGATAAAGCAAGTGTATGATATTGCTAAGTGATGTTCTTGTCTGTCCGAGGGATATGTACCTGTAAATTCACTAAAATTATATCTGCAACGTTTACAGCCATACCTATTTGATTTCAGATAATATAGAAATCTATATCTACATCTAGGACATATTCTTTTTCCATTCCATCTAAGATTACGAAAATATATACTACTTTTCTTATCGCTTGATGCTAGGTCTATTGGATCATATTTACGCACGAAATATGTATAAAATAAGATATCATGTGTTTATTTTTTGCTCCAAATGTACAGGTATTACCATCTTTTTTAATCGTTCAATTTCTAATACCAATTCATCAATTTTATCTGCTAAGGCTGCAATAGCATCTGATTTATTTAAATCATTGCGATTTAATACGTCTATTTCATTTTCTTTTTCAACTAATTTTCCTTCTATAAGTTTAAAGTCATTTTGATTTTGTATTTGTATCTTGTCATATTGTTTTTGTAGTTGATTTTCATTGCTTACCATCAAATAATCTGATGTTTTCAAATATTCTGTTAATAATTCGTCTTCTGTTATTTTATAATATGAATCTGAAATTCCTATTGAATGACCCATCAATATTTCTATGTTAATGCTTTTCAGTCCAGAGATTTCACATCTTGTCTTGAACCACTTTCTAAATCCATGGTCTGTCTGAAATTCATATCTATTTCTTTTTAGATTAGATTTTTTTCTAATTCCATGTGTCCAAAGAGCATCTTCCATCAATCGCTTAATGCCAGAAGATTTGAGTTTTTCTGGATTTTTTATAGTTCCATGATGATAATAGCCTTTTTTTGTATCCCATAATTGTCTCATAACCCAACTATTTTCATATATTTCTTCACCACTTTCCTGTCTGTACTGCATCCATTTTAGGAGTTCAGAATATGCTTCTGGAGTGATAAATGAAAAATATTCTTCATCGTCACCACCATAGACAATAATTTTTGCTGCTACTACTTTGCCCTGACGCTCTATTGGTTGAATGTCCTTCCAGCGTAGATAATCCCATGCTCCTAATCTTATTCCTGAAGATGCCATTGTATACACAATTCCTTTGATTCGTCTATCTGGATATCCACAAAGTTGTTGTATCTCTTCTATGGTAGGTGCTCTATCATCCGCATAACGTCTTATCTTTGGAAGCCCTCTAGTAATGTTCTTCCAGGGAATAGCAATATCAGACATTTCACAAAATAATTTATTGCTTTTATGAAATTTCCTAATCTTGCTCCTGTAATCACTTCATTTTCACTCTTTCTTTTTAATATTATAAGAATCTATAACTATGCAATTATACGCCCACATAGATCATTCCTTCCCTTATCTTCAAAATATTGCATCTTTCTTCAATTGTAAGATTCAGATTGTAAATTAATACTAATTAAAGAAAACTCTCAATCTTCAAGATAGTAATCTCTTATCACTTGTGATCTAATTGCATATACAAATAAAGAATATACACTAGAATCTTCCAAAATTTATTCTATTATTTTCATTTATTTTTTGATTCATCTTATTTTTTTATTTTCGAGTGAATCCAATTTGAGAACTAATATTACAATGGGACCAGTCTGATATGAAACACATTTGACATAAATTTTGGTCCCTTTATAAATTTTATACAATATTTCAGAATTTAATACTTAATCAATCGTTTTAAAAGAAAATAACAATAACAATAATTAAAATATAGAAAACATCTTCTGCTATTTTAAAAGATCTAGAGATTAAATTTAGATTAAGAAGATATAATATATAAATTTCGTATGTCAACTAATACAGTTAAATATTTTAGTTGTATTTATTGTCGAGCTGAATTTACTATTGTAAAACCAGATGAGATACATATAAAACCAAATAAACATAAGATTAACAGAGACGCACTTGGAATATTTTAATGACTATTTATTATAACATTTAATATTTATCAATATTCAATAAAGCAAATTTTAAAGCAAAATAAAAAAAAAGAAGATAAATTTTATCTTCTTTGTTATTAATAGTGGGGATATTTGGCCGACTGGAATTTGTTATAAACTAGCCATAATAAGTTATAGAAATTAATATTGGGAAACAATAAAAAAATTTAATCTAAATAGAAAATATAACAACTAACTAATAACTAAAACTAGCTATTCCGTTTTACTCTTTTACAATCTTGAATTGATCCATAACTTCCTTTTTGTTTCGATTTTCAATAAAACTACCTGTTAATGTTCGTTGATCATTTTCTAATGCAATATCTAGTATACCAAATGTACCATCAATTCCTTCAGCCGAATAATCTTCTAATGAAGATAATACCATATCATGAGCTCCACCAGTTCCAACAGTTACAAAAATTGTTCCCTTTGGATTTTTATAGATATTGGGATTGCTATAATTGCTATATTGTTCTAAGAATCCATCACTATCATTCTCATCATCTTTATCATTGTTAAAAGTATCTGTTAAAAAATTAATTATTCTTTTTTTATTATAAACATTTGAAATATTATTATGAACTATTGGTTCATCATTATCTTCATTATTAAAAGTAATTGGATATGTTCTTTCATAGACATGAAGATGTCCCTGTAAAGCTAAATCTACTTTGTATTTGTCAAAAAGAGGATGATAAATTTCTCTAAAATCAGTTTCTTCAAGAGAACCAGAACCATACATATGTCTATGATAAAATACAATGATCCAATCAATAAATGGGTCTTTAGAATATTTTTCGAGATCTCTGATAGCAAATTCATATTGTTCTGAATCTTTATCATAATCGGTTTCTGTAGATAATGCTAAAAAATGTATATTTTTATAATTAAAAGAATAATATTGTTTTTCTAATCCAAAAAATTCCATATAGTTTCGTAATAGTTTAGATGAATCCAATTCATGATTTCCCATTGCTATCTTAGTTTTATCTGCTATTGGTTCTATCAAATCTAACCAACATTTAGCTTTTCCATTATATGATAGATCACCAAGAGCTAAAACTAGTTCTGGATCTTGATCTATAATATTATCAACTGTATCTTTTGTTTCTCCAGTGCAGTCCCAATCTCCTACCGCTACAATGTTAAAATTAGTATTTATATTGGTATTTGTATTGGTATTTGTATTAGTATCTCTATCTGTAGTATCAAATGATTCAGTAAAATGTTCATCATTTATTTTTTCATTTATGTTGAGATTGTCATAATATTGTGTTACTCCTTTATTATCATTAATTTCACTTTCAGTAGATTGTTTTATCTGATGAATGTTATTATTATTTTGATAGGCAATAGTATCCCCTTCTAAATACTCATTAGGATCAAATACATAATTGAAATCAATATCGCTACTTATATCGTCATCATCATCAGGTTCAATTGCGTAAACATTTACAAAAGATTTAGAGTTAAAATCTAAATTATCGAAATGATAAAAAATAAATAACATTAAACTCATTACAAAGATAAAATTAAAATAATTATAATTATTGTCATTCATAAATATCAAAATAATCACAATATCTTGAAAAAAGAATATAATAATATTATGCCAATTATTTTATTGGAGAAAGTTATATTCTAATTTTATAACTAATTTGTATCAATAAATGATAATTATTTCCTTTTAAAAGTTTCCAACAAATTATTTATTAAGAGGCATGACTTTTAGTTGAAAATTATTCTATAGTTATTTGGAAAAAATCTATATTCTCTTTTTGCAATTTATATATATGCTTTGTTCTATTATTTTCATTTATTTTTTTGATTTACCTTATTTTTTTATTTTCGAGTGAATCCAATTTGAGAACTAATATCACAATTGGGCCAGTGGGATTTGAACCCTTCTATAAAGTGGGACCATATACTTTCAGCATCGTAGATTTATGAATAGTTATGTTATATTAAAACTGGTTATATAAAATATTACAAATAAAAAACTTTATTGAAATAGATCATTATCCATTCACTTTTAGAATATTTTTTTCACTAATCCTATTTTATGTAATGATTTTCTGCCTTCTAACCATTCTTTCTCTATTTTGTTGATCAGCAGATGCTAGAATATCTATCTTTATTGTCATTGCTTTTATTATTTTTATCATTGTTGTTTTCGTTACTCATTGTAAAAAGTGATTCTCAAACTATTTAATAAAACTTAGACAATTATTTTCTAAATAAAGAATAATTAGATAGTTAAGACTATTTAACAATTGAAGATGAATAATAATAATACATATTTAGAAAAAAACCTGTAGAAAATGTTTTAGTATTACAGGGTGGTGGGTCTTTAGGTGCATTTGCTTGTGGTGTTTTTAAAGCATTATACAAAAAAAATATAAAATTTGATATTATAGCAGGAACATCAATAGGTGCAATCAATGGTGCTATTATAGCTGGAAGTAAAAATGATAACTCTGTAAAGGATTTAGAATACTTTTGGATTGAACTTGCTGAAAGTAGTTATAATATTATTCCAAACCTTATTACTTTGGATTATGATGATAAAAGTAAAGGGATAGAATTAAAGAATATACCTTCTGCGCTCTTATTGACAAATGTTTTAGCCAAGCTTAGTGGATAACACCTAATTAAGATGTGTTTACTTTAACCACATCTCTTCCTGATGAAAGTTGGTGTACCAGTTAACTGAAAAAAGATTAGATGGAATGATGAAAAATATATCCACGTTGCCAGTCCAATAACGTAAAGAAGAGGATGGTCTTTACAGATCATATCAAAAGTATTTTTGTAAGCAATGTAAAAGAGGATTCAATGACAAAACAAGTACAGTATTTCATTATTCGCATACATCATTGAAGACATGGTTTTTGGCAATGTATCTATACTTTGTACTCTGGCCTGGATGTTCAATAAGAGAGATATCGCTTGAGTCAGTTGTACCATATCCAAGATGCTACAGATTTATCAGAACAGTTATGGAAAAAATTTCTTCTTCTTACGCTAAACTCGATGGTAAGGTCGAGGAGGGTGATGAATTCTATATCAAGGCAGGATTGAAAGGAAGATCATATCATGATGAGATAATAAGATCAGCAGGAAGAAAACCCCGGAAAAAGAGGACTAAAACCCTGGAGAGGTAGAAGTACATTTTACAAGGATCATCCAATGATAATCTGTATTCATCAAAGAAGGAACGGAATAACATATTTCGATGTTCCTTTACGACAGTCACTTCTTGATATTATCTGTAGCAGAGTTGAATATGGTTCCACCATATTTACAGAT
>CAWIYT010000067.1:0-15931 GCA_963840085.1 uncultured Nitrososphaerales archaeon | reverse complement strand
TAATCTTATCTTGAATTATTTTCTTATATTGTAAGGTCATAAAGATAAAATAAAAATTTTAAGATTAGTATACCTTATAAGTTAGTTCAACACATATAAAAATAACAAGAGAATTTACGGCAGATTTGTTAAGTTAATCTATATTACTTCTCACATTTTCCGTGCTTTTGTATAATTTAAAATAAAAAATAAAATGGAATCTACATTCGAAGATTTAGGAATTAGTGCTCCTATTATCAAAGCACTTAATGAAAATGGATATAAAAATCCATTCCCTATCCAAAAGGAATCTATACCAATTTTTCTAAAAGGTTTAGATATGATAGGTCAAGCACATACAAGTAAACTGGAAAAACAGCCGCCTATGCACTTCCAATATTAACAAAAATTCAAAGTCGTGTTCCTATTCAAGCACTAATCTTAGTTCCCACTAGAGAATTAGCTGGTGCAAATTACAAATGAAATTAATAAATTCTCAAAATATATAGGCATTAGAACAATATCTATCTATGGCGGACAGAGTATTGCAATACAGCAGGAACAATTGAGAAAAGGAGTTCAAATTGTTGTAGCAACTCCCGGTCGATTAATAGACCATCTTAAAAAGAGGATCAATTCAATTAGATAAATGTAAAAAAATATGTTATTTTAGATGAAGCCGATAGAATGTTAGACATGGGCTTTATAGATGATATTAAATTTATACTTTTTTATGTCAATGAAGATCGACAAACATGCCTTTTTTCAGCAACCATGCCATCTGAAATCATAAAACCTTGCACAAGAATATATGAATAATTATTCCGAAATCAGACTAAATAAGGATGAGTTAAGCCTTGATACTATTGATCAAGCGTATTTAATTGTTAAAGAAAATGAAAAATTCAAACACTTATGTACTCTTATACGAAATAGAAACCAAAAGCAACAGACAATTATTTTTGTCTCAACGAAACAAAGGACACAAAAAGTATTTCAGTACTTAAAAGAAGATGGATTCAAAGTAACTATGATTCATGGCGATCTTTCACAAAAACAAAGAAACTATGCTATCCATAGGTTTAGAAACGGAAGTGAAAATATTCTTGTTGCTACTGATATAGTTGCGAGAGGAATAGATGTCCCTACTGTAGGTCATATTATAAATTATGATGGACCAGAAGACCCTGATACTTATTTTCATAGAATAGGCAGAACTGCTAGAGCAGGCGCTACTGGGATAGCAATATCGCTGGTATCTAATGAAAGAATAGAGACATTTACAAGAATTATGAGAAAGACTAAACAAAATATACGTAAACTTAATGACGAGATGGGGATAGAAATACCTGTTATTCAAAGAGTATCATATCGTAATCATTACCGTGACAGACCTTATACTAATTACTATAATGGTAGTAGTAATAACAGATCAGGTAATAATTATGGATATGGTTATGGAAATAATTATCGAGGAAGCGGATATAGACTCGTACAACTATGGTAATCATCGGTAACAAACAATGAAGGGAGAGACCAATAAAAAACCTCATAGATAACTTATTTCATTTCAACAATCAAATTAAAATTTTTTTATAAAAAATCTCTAATTTTATGAATTTATTTGGTAGTGTAATCGATTTATTGGTTGGATGTTTTTAAAACTATTTAGGGGCATATCAATAATATACAACCAGTATAATCTAATCCTACTTTAAACTACACTATCGTTGTCCCAAGTAGGACCAATAGGTTCCTATAGCATTGAATTTTTCCTGTTTTTGTAACTATACAATAATAATTGTCATTTGGAAACTACCAGTAATATACTTTTAGAATTAATGGATATATTATTCCTTCAAAATAGATAAATATTACAACTTTCTTACGATCACTTTCAATTATTACAGTGATTCTGATATAATTGAATTAAAATAGGGCCTAAAGAAGGAAAAGAATCATCTTCTCCATCTCCAAAATCATTATTATTAGAATTTTCATCGAAAGGCGGAGGTAAAGCCTGATCAATTATTTCACATGTTCCGTCTTCTCTGTCTTGTTCACTAGAATCGAAATCTACAACTTCGTCATCTTCATCACAAACGAATAAATCTGCTCCACTTCCTCCTTTCAATTCATCAGAGCCTGGTCCTCCAATTAGTTCATCATCACCTTTGCCTCCGTCAAGTTCATCATCGTCTTCGTCACCATATAAAATATCGTCACCATTACCGCCGTCAAGTTTATCATCCCCATTTTTACCGTAAATTATATCATCCCCATTTTTACCATCTATTTCATCATCTCCATCTCCTCCACGAATTTTATCATCATTTGGTGTTCCTTCAATTGAAACAGCGACTTTTGGTTTTTCTTGTGAACTGCTTTCAGACGCTTCATTTTCTAGAATTAGAGTAGAATTAGTTTGAGCATTGACAAATTGTAAAGTAAGTAAATTCAAAAACAATATTATAAAAAAGAATAAATACCTTGCCAAGTCGAGTATCTTACCTATAAGATTCTACCAATTTATATATTTCAATACATTTCTCCAAATAACTTTACAATAATTTCATTCATTTAAACTACAATTGAACAATAATGTTGATACAATATTTAATGATATCAACAACCTTAAATTAATAATAGTTATTTGTATTTATTTAGAGTGTCTAATTGCCTTAATTCTTTTTTACATATATCAGAAATATTGTAATAAATATCAATTTTCAATACAACATAAAAAAACAATAAAAAATAACTTTTAGGAATTACATTAAATTATTGATCATTTGTAAATCTTGTATAATATACCATCATTAAAAGATAATACATATAGTAAACCATCTGGTCCAGTTTCTATATCAGTAATTGAACCGAAACCAGTTCCAAACATGATTGAATCATCTTCTTCATCGTTATCAATAACTTTGTCTAAAAGATCTTTATTTGTTGTATCTAGTAAAATATTATCTCTTTTTTCATTTAGCGATAAAATATATAGATTTCCTTGTTTATAATCTCCAACAATCATCTTATAAAGATATTGTTGACCCAATTTTGAAGAATTAAGAAATTCTATATCTGTTAAAGCCACAGTATCTCTCCAACTTAATTGTGGATCAGAATAAAAAGAATTAGGTATTACTTGAAGATCATTTATTGAATTATCAGACCTAGACATTGGACCCATAATTTGAACCCATCCGCTATTAAAACCTGGTTTAACTATATTAATCTCATCATATTCACCAGGTCCATTTTCAGTTTGCCATAAAGTTCCGGTTAGAGGATCGATTGTAATTCCAAAACTGTTTCTTATACCATAAGCAAAATATTTTGATGTATCAGAATTTGAGTAAAATGGATTAGTTTCAATTGCAGATCCATCTTTAGAATTTATCCTTAAAATTACACCAGTATCATCTGGTTTATCATTGGAGTTTATATTTTGTAAAATTCCTCTATGATTCAGATCTCCTATTACAATATATAAATTATTACTAGTATCTGAGTTACTTCTCTTTTCTAATACTAATTTACCACCATCATGATTAGGTCCTGGGAGAGCAGGTAAATCAAGTAATAGCCTGCTGATTAGTTAATTCATTTCCATTCCATGAATATTTATAGACCCTATTCCTTAGAGAATCATCATTAGTTATCTCAGTTAGATAAACAAAAATATTACTACCATCAGTTTCAATCCCTAATAAACCTCGTTCACTTTTCGTATTAACAGAGAATTCATGGATTGGTTTTTCATTTAATTGTTGATCTGATAATAATCGTATATTTCCTTCCTTTTCTGCAATTAAAATGTCATTATTAACAAAAACTATTCCCGTGGGATTCATTAATCCTTCTGCAATTTTTTCATACTTAAGAGTAGGATCATTAAAGAAAGGTTCTGCCAATGCATTATTCTCAATTAATAAAATAATTAAAATAGAGAACATAACAATAATTGGTTGCAGAACAAACGGGTAATTTCTCAATATATATAATTAACTTGATATTGTGTCATTTAAATTTATTTTGAGGATTATTATTAATAAGGCCAAAATGGTATTTCCTAATATATTTATAAAATTTCTTAGGTTAAATAGATTAGTAGATTGTAATAATATATTTTATATCAAATTTGAATGTAATACAAAATCAAAACAATTATTTCTTCCTCTTTGTTGTAAAAGAGATTTAATACTGTTTATTTAATTTATTCAAGATTTTTAAATACTATTATATTGAAATTACACACTATCTTATTTGTTGTGACTAAGAAAGAGGATAATTCTTCATCCAATAATCTAGATAAAAAAGAGAAAAAAATTTTCAATAAAAAGCAAGATTTAGCATTTCTAGAAAAAAAACGTATAGTCATAACTTCAATAATTGCCTCAGCTTGTCTTGCTTTACTTAAACTTGTTATTGGATTCTCTACTAATAGTCTTGGAATTCTTTCAGAATCATTCCATTCAGGGCTAGATATGCTTGCAGCCCTAATGACTTTTTATGCAATTAGAATAGTAATTAAACCTCCAGATACAAAATTTACATATGGCTATGCTAAATTTGAAAGTCTTCCAGCCTAACACAAATATTATTACTTTTTCTGGTTGCTGGATATATTTTTTATGAAGGACTAGAGAGAATCTTCTTTAAAATTATAGAGCCAGAAATAACATTTTTTTCTTTTGCAATAATAATAGTTTCAATAATAGTAGATTATGGAAGATCAAAAGCACTTTTTAGAGTTGCTCGAAAATATGGTAGCCAGGCCATTGAAGCCGACGCACTACATTTTAAAGCAGATATGATATCTTCTTCAATTGTTATTGTAGGACTTGTTGCTGTATTAGTTTTACAAATACCAAATGCAGATGCATATGCTGCTTTAATAATTGCATCTATGATAATTTACACCTCTCTTGGTCTAGGAAAACGAACACTAGATGTTCTTTTAGATAAAGCTCCAAAAGGAATTGATCATATTGTATTGGAATCAGTTTCAGGATTAGAAGGAGTCGATAAAGCTCATGATGTTAGAGTAAGAAATGTAGGCCCAAAATTTTTCATAGACCTTCATATTGAAGTACCTAGAACATCAACTCACGATAAGGCGCATAAAATTGCTACTAGTGTTGAGAACCAAATAAGACATGTAATTCCAAATTCAGATGTACTAGTTCATGTAGATGCAATAGAATCAGAATCAGAAACCATAACTGATATAATACGATTAATTGCATCAGAAACAGAAGGAATTAAAAATGTACATTCGATTTATCTTTCCCAATTACCGGTACCATAGGGGAAAACGTATTGATAAAAAACCCTTTGAAAACAAGTTAAACAAGACTGATAATGTGTTTTTTAGTAAAGAAATTGCTACAAATTTTAAGGAACAAAATAAAGATAATAATAGATTATTACATTTATATCTAGATGTCCAAGTCGATAGCGGATTAGACCTAAAAACAGCCCATAATATTATAGAAATATTCGAGTCGAAAGTTAAAGAAGAAATCCCAAATATAAAAAATATCACAACACATATTGAATTTGAAAATGAGCAGGGAAAAATTATTGGGATACGAAAAAGAAGTTAATCCATTCAATATAGAAAAAATTCGTAAATCATGTTTTAAAATAAAAGGTGTAGTTGAGTGTAAAGATATTGGGATAGTAGATATGGGAGGTGATCAACATATTACTTTAACAATAATAATTCAATCTTCTAATCCCAATAATCTTACTGTATATGATGCTCATCAAATTGCTACTGATGTCCAGCAAATGGTAATGTATGATACTGGAGCAACACGAGTTGTTGTGCATGCTGAACCATTATAATATATTATTTTATCTATATTAGAAATAATGATTGTTGTAATCTATTTTTTAGATTAATTTTTTGGTTCAATAGATAAAATAACAATATCTATTTTCTTAATTTTATAAAAGATTTTCATAAGTTGCGAAGATATACCATATTTTTTATCTATCTGGGAAAGAATAATATTATTTGAATCATTCTCTATTTTAGCTATTCCTTTATGCCATTCTCCTTTTATTTTTCCCCTAATATCACATAAAGCAAATTGAACATTGTTATTATTTCTAATTCGTTTAATCTTTCCAGATTTATCACTTGTCCTAAAAAAAATTTTATTATCTTTAATAATAAACCAAACTGGAGTTAATATTGGCTGCCCGTTTTTTTTGTAAGTTTGAATATTAATATATCTTGCTTTTTCAAAAGTTTCTAAATCATTATAATAATTTTTATTCAAAGGATGTGTTTATTATTGTAAATTTTATTATTAGAATTTTACTATTATTTCAATGGATTGGACCATAGTTAATATTTATCGCAAATAAAAGATTTATTATTTGTTTTATCATATATAAAAAGCATAAATAAATAATCGAATTAATCAAAGTTAATAAAGATATTAATAAATTATTATTTTGATGAATTGTATATTTGGAAATAAGGCATATTTACAATAGTTCATATGTAAAAAAATTATTATAAAGACAAAAATGCATTTAACAATTGTTTCAAACATAGTAAAGGATAAAATAATTCTTGAAAATCAACAAGTCACTTATAGTTTGGGTGGACCACCTTGTTATTGTGGACTTATTGCGAAACAATTTGGAGCAAAAGTTAGGCTTATAACTAAATTTGGAATAGATTTTAGTAATGATGACTTACTTTTTTTTAAAAATTATGGTTTTGAAATAAGTAATTCTTCACTTTCACAATCTCCAACAACAAAATTCATTTTGAAAATTTATGATTCAAATAGAGAATTATATTTGTTAGATAGATGTGATTCTATTTTGGTTTCTGATCTGGAACAAATTAATACCGATTGCTGGATTATTAGTCCAGTTCTAGATGAGGTTTCGTATTCTGTTTTAGAATATTTAATTGAACATAATGATAATGGTTTTTTAATGTTAGATCCTCAAGGATATACCAGAAAGTTAGATACAAATAATAAAATCCTTATAAATGAAAATTTAGATTCATTATTTTTTAAGAATATCGATGCAATAAAAATAGATCCACAGGAACTCTATTGTTTTTCTGGTGGATATGATATCAATTCACTAAGAAAATTAAAATTAAAAAATAACATTAATTATGCTATCTATTCAGAAAATAAAAGAATTCATATGTTGAATGAAGATAAACATTATTGGCTTAATATTAATAAGGTAAATACAGCAGATTCTACCGGTGCAGGAGATATTCTTTCTTCTGCATTTACTTGCGCATTTATAAAAGAATGTGATCCACTATGGGCTTTTAGCTTTGGTGTTGGTGCTGTAATGGCATCGTTAAAGACCAAAAAAAATGGAATAGAAAAAATTCCTATGATGAAATATATAGAAGAAAATGCATCGTACAATTATAATTTAATTAAATATGAAAGTTTTTGAATATTAAAATATGATAATTTTTAACATACAAAAGTAAACCCTTATAATATTTATTGATACTAGATTCAAAAGAATGAGATTTTATCATGAAGATTTTAATTAAAATTTAACTTCTAGTATAGAAATGTAAAATAATGTGATGTTATTTATGCGTAAAGAAATAACTATTGAAAATAAATAAGTTTTTAATATATTTTTTCTTAAGAAAAAAATATGAAAAAGAATATCTAAAAGGTTTTTAATACTCATAATCATTGATTATGCTAGTAATGAAAAAACAGAAGAATGTACCATATCAAATAGGGCTGATTGTTTTTCTTTTTATAATGTCGTCAGTGTTGGTGACATCATCCCCTTTTCAAATGCTATCCAATGTTAATCCTGATTTTACATCTAATTTATCCTTTAAAATAGCTAATGCTTCCGTCGAGGACGAAAAAGGTAGCAACGCTGGAGAAATAGACAAACAAGACTTTGGCAACAGTGATGACAATGGAAATAGTGACAGCAGTAATGTAAGATTTGAGAATGATGATGACAGTGGTAATGAAGAAAATACTGAAGATATATCAGGCAAGTCATTCGAAAATGGACAATTTTCATTTGCCCAAGCTGAAGATTCTGAAGATGTAGAACAAGGGATAGATGAAGAAGCACAACAACAAGCTCAAGATTCTGAAGATGTAAAACAAGCTTTAGGACAAAAGGGAGAACAACAAGCTGAAGATTCTGAAGATGTAGAACAAGGGATAGATGAAGAAGCACAACAACAAGCTCAAGATTCTGAAGATGTAAAACAAGCTTTAGGACAAAAGGGAGAACAACAAGCTGAAGATTCTGAAGATGTAACACAACAAACAGACCAAGAAGCACAACAACAAGCTCAAGATTCTGAAGATGTAAAACAAGCTTTAGGACAAAAGGGAGAACAACAAGCTGAAGATTCTGAAGATGTAACACAACAAACAGACCAAGAAGCACAACAACAGGCTGAAGATTCTGAAGATGTAACACAACAAACAGACCAAGAAGCACAACAACAAGCTCAAGATTCTGAAGATGTAAAACAAGCTTTAGGACAAAAGGGAGAACAACAAGCTGAAGATTCTGAAGATGTAACACAACAAACAGACCAAGAAGCACAACAACAGGCTGAAGGAGAGGATGTAACACAACAAACAGACCAAGAAGCACAACAACAAGCTCAAGATTCTGAAGATGTAACACAACAAACAGACCAAGAAGCACAACAACAAGCTCAAGATTCTGAAGATGTAACACAACAAACAGACCAAGAAGCACAACAACAAGCTCAAGATTCTGAAGATGTAACACAACAAACAGACCAAGAAGCACAACAACAGGCTGAAGGAGAGGATGTAACACAACAAACAGACCAAGAAGCACAACAACAAGCTCAAGATTCTGAAGATGTAACACAACAAACAGACCAAGAAGCACAACAACAGGCTGAAGGAGAGGATGTAACACAACAAACAGACCAAGAAGCACAACAACAGGCTGAAGGAGAGGATGTAACACAGCAGATTGAACAAAAAGCTAAGCAATTAGGAATAGGTGAAGATGTAGCACAGCAGATAGGACAAGAAGCTTCACAATTAGGAATAGGTGAAGACGTAGCACAGAAGATTCAACAAAAAGCTGAGCAATTAGGATTAGGTAAAGATGTAGCACAGCAGATAGGACAAGAAGCTTCACAAATAGGAATAGGTGAAGATGTAGTACAGCAGATTGAACAAAAAGCTTCACAATTAGGATTAGGTGATAATGTAGCACAGCAGATAGGACAAGAAGCCTCACAATTAGGAATAGGTGAAGACGTAGCACAGAAGATTCAACAAAAAGCTGAGCAATTAGGATTAGGTAAAGATGTAGCACAGCAGCTAGGACAAGAAGCCTCACAATTAGGATTAGGTAAAGATATACAGCAAGATATAGAACAACAGGCTGAACAACAGGCGTTTGGCGCCGATATTGAACAAAAAATTAGTCAAACAGCAACTCAGATTGCTAAATCATCAGATGATCCAGGAAGCGAAAAATCTTTAGATGTTCAACAAGTAATTAAACAAATTGCAAAACAAGCTGCTTCAGGTGGTGGTGATGTTAACCAAATTATTAACCAGATATCAACACAAATAGTTAATAATCCAAAAAGTGATTTCGCAAAATCATTAGGCAATCTTGCAGGTTTATACGGTTCAGGTAATCATGACCAAGTTAACCAAGCTGTTAAACAAATAGGGACACAAATAGCAGTTGGTAATAATATTAATCAAGTTCTAATCCAAGTTTCTAATCAAATAACAAACAATTACTTTAAGAATAAAATAAAATATGATATCGATTATTACGATAAGCACTATAGGGACTATCACGACTATGACGACCATGATGTCAAAATAATTAAAAAAATATACAAGAGAGATAATACCTGTATAACACAGTCTGATTCAACACTATTAAAAGGAAAAATACTTGGAAAAGGAGTCATAGTCTTAGCGGATTTCGAGCCATGTAAATTAAAAGATGGACGTGCTACCCTGAATATTCCAACTAACCCTAATCTAAAATTCGTAGCCTTATCTATAGACAAGAAAGGAAATGATCATGATGGAGCAATAGTATTTAAACAAAAAATTCAAAGCCTTAGCAAAACTACCGGCCTATATGTAGTAAATTTTGACGATAAAATGAATGGAATTGACCCAGTAACTGGAAAGAAAATAACAATAGATGACATTAATGGACTAGCATTATACAACACAGCTACAAAGTCTATCGACTTTAAACCAGGAAATAGCCTAGCACTAACTGCTGTTCTCAAAAAATAAATTTTTTTTTCTTTAATTTTTTAAACCAATATTTGATAACAGTTACTAAGATTATATCTTTATAAGATCACCAAAACTATACAAATATGTATAAAAAATATTTAGTTAGATCTTCATCTATAATTAAACTCTCTAAAGAAATCAGAGATAGAAAAATGAAGCCTACAGATTTAGTACACTATTACTTTGAAGCAATTGACAAATACAACCCACAAATAAATTCTTTTATAACTATTCTAAAGGAACAATCATTACAAGAAGCAGAAAAAGCTGAAAATGAATTAAAAAATGGAATTTATAGAGGTCCTCTTCATGGAATACCCTTTTCTGTTAAAGATATAATTGCTGTTAAGAATGTACGTTTAACTGCTGGATCAAAAATACTCTCGGATCATATATCTAAATCTGATTCTACAATAATAAAACGAATGAAAAAAGCAGGCTCAATATTAATTGGAACAAATAATTTAAATGAATTTGCAGCAGGAATTACAGGGAAAAATATTTTTTTTGGAGATACAAAAAATCCACTATCACTAGATAGGATCTCTGGAGGATCCAGTGGAGGATCTGCCGTAGCTGTTGCAGCAGGATTAATTCCATTCGCATTGGGTACAGATAGTGGAGGTTCTATAAGAGTTCCATCATCTCTATGTGGTATTTTTGGATTTAAGCCAACTTTTAACACCGTTAGTACAAATGGCGTTTACAAACTAGCACCATCTCTAGATCATATTGGAATAATGGCTAATAATTTAATAGATATTTCAATAGTTTTTACTACCATCAGAAGACAACAAAGAAAATTTCCTGATTATATAGATAAATTTGAAAAACAAGAATTATCATCATTAACCTCTCTAAAGAAAGTATTGTTGAAAAATAAACAATCAATTGTTATTGGAATACCTAATCATTATTTCCTTGATTATTTGGCATCAAGTATAAAATCTGCATTCGATAAATTTATTTACTTTTTACAATCTGATAAATGTCTTTTTGTTACCTATGTTAATATCAATTCATATGGCTTTTTTAGATCCTGGCAGACAGTAAGACTATTTGAAACTTATAACGTTCATAAAACTATGATGAAGAAAAAAATTAATTATTATGGTTCAGAACTTAGGAATCAGTTATTAAAAGATGCAAAAATTGAATTAAAAGATTATTATGAAGCATTAAGGACAATAAAAAAAATACAAAAACAATTTTCATTGTTGTATACTAAAATTGATTTTATGATTTTACCTACAACTATTATACCTGCTCCGTTACTTTCTGAATACAAGGTGCTGATCCAAAACAAATTTTTTTCTGTTAGAAAAGCACTATTGAGGAATACTTTTGTATTTAATAGTATTGGCTTTCCTGCCTTGACTATTCCTTTTGGATATTCCTTTCCCTCTAATATGCCAATAGGAATACAAATAGTAGCAAAACCTTATGATGATTATAGATTGTTAATGTTTGGCAATTATTTGGAAAAATATAAAAGATAAGAACTCTAACCATTCTTAAATCTTAAAGCCATTCTTTTTTTCTTGATATTAATTCGATGACATGTATATTATATATGTTTAAAAAAGTAATTTCTGTTATTGGTAAAGAGTAAACAAATCTTGGGAATAATCGGTATTTTTATGGCAGTATTAGGTGGAATTGCTTGGTTTTTTCAACAAAGATTACCAGCAATAATGTTATGGGGAGTTGCTGCACTTATTTTGTATAAATTAAATAAGAGGAAAAAAAGAAGGTAAAAAATCTGTATTTATTAATAGATTATAACTATTTTTTACCTTCTCAAAGAAATTAAAACTATATCTCGTGATTAAATTCCAATGGAAGGACAGCATGCATGGGCGAAAAGACTACATTACAACTATGACAATAAAGTTCATACTTGTGATATGCAGGATCTTGAATATCCTCTGATAAAATCACATAGCGCGATAAATGACATGTAGGACATCCATACAAATATTTGTCAAATACTTTTTTTTTATCTTTATTGGACCCGATCCTCATTTGAATAAATCTTATTAGTTTAAAACTTAAACTCTATGATTAAATTCATATTAGATTTTTTATATAAAATAAATCTTATGTCCCATCAAGACTATTTTATAGAAATATTGCTATTAAAAAAATTAAGTAGCATCTTTCACAATAAATAAACGTGATCTCATACATCACTAAAATATTTTCTCTATACATCTATTTTTTTAAGGACAAGTTAAAAAAATTAACTAAGAAATATAAGTAGGTTTATCAATCAAGCAAAATTCCATTATTGGAGGTAATGTTGCTTTACAATTAGGACATTTTACTGAATGCTCATCTTGTGGATATATTTTACCAATTACATATTCTTTGCAAACTTGACAATATCTTATTGATCTAAAACAATATTCCATAAAATACTATTGTTAATGTATCTATTAAATATGTCTAATTTTTGTTATTTTTTAGTATATTCTATTGTTGTTATTATTTATAAAAACTTTATAGTTATTATCTTCTTAATCTCTTTATGCCACAATTAAAAATTGATGCTGATCTTAGAAGTATTGCTAAAGGAACTGTTCTTTCTGATGATTGGAGTAGAAAAATTTATTCTGTGGATGCTAGTGAATATTGCTTTTATCCAGCTTGTGTTATTCAAGTCAAGGACAAAGAAGATATTTCAAATATTTGTAAATATGCTTATTCTAATAACATAAGCATTACTGGTCGAGGAGCCGGTACTGGACTATTAGGACAGTCACTTACTTCGGGTATTTGCCTTGACATTACCAAATATATGAACAAAATAATTGAATTTGAAAATGATTATGTAATTGTACAACCAGGAATTGTCAAAGCAATATTGGACAAAGAATTGAAGAAAAAAGGCAAATTTCTTCCTCCTGATCCTTCTAGTAGTAATTTTTGTACCATTGGCGGTATGATAGCAAATAATTCTAGTGGAATACATGCTTTGGGATATGGAAATACAATTGACTTTCTAGATGGTATAGAAATTGTCTATTCTAATGGTAGTACAGAATCTTTATTTGAATCATATAATAATACAAATGATTTTAAATTCAGAAATAGTCATGTTCCTCCAACAAACAAGATTAATCAATTATTTGGATTATTTTCACAAGATGTTTTGCAATATATCTCTTTAAAATTTCCAAAGGTAACAAAAAATTCTTGTGGATATCGTATTGATGCCATAATTGATAATATTGGAAGATATTTACCACATAAAATATTTACATCCTCAGAGTGCACATTAGGAATAACAACCCTTGCTAAATTCAAAATCCTTGATCTACCACTATATAAATCTATAATGGTGATTGGATTTGAGAATATTCTAAAGGCAGTCAAGGTAGTTCCTATAGTTTTAACTTTTTTTCCATCGGCTTTAGAATTACTTGATTCTTCTGTAATGTATTATGAAAATATGCTCTATGATAATAAAGTAAGTTATAAATTCGATGACAATAAAAGGGGTACACTTCTCTTTGTAGAATTTGATGGAAATAATCTTGTTAATATAGAATTGAGATTAAGATTATGTAGAGAAAAGTTGTGTGCCTATGGAGAAATAATAGAAGTAACATCAGATAAAGTTAGTTCTGAAAAAATATGGGCAGCTAGAAAAAGTGCTCTCAATAATGTAATGAAATTGACAGTAGGAAGTCGAAAGCCTATAAGTTTAATTGAAGATACTGTTGTCAATCCTGACTATCTTTATGAGTATACACTTTTTCTATTGAATGTATACAAAAAGTACAAATTGGATTATGTATTTTATGGACATGCTGGAAATGGAAACCTTCATACCCGACCAATAATAGATACTGCTTCAAATATTTATAAAGACTTAATCGAATCTCTTACAGCTGATGTATTTTCAAAGGTTTATGAATTTTCTGGCAGTATTACAGCAGAACATGGTGATGGGATAAGTAGAACAAAATACATATCACAAATGTATGGAAGTATACTTTTTGATATCTTTAAAAAAATCAAATTTATTTTTGATCCTACAAATATAATGAACCCAGGAAAAAAAATTATACAATAAATCTATAGTATTATAGAAAGATATTCAAAATGTCTTTTATCATCTAATTGTAACAATATATGTAGTTTGATAATCCCAACCAATTGGACCTGCAAAATTACTGTCAGAAGTGCCAATTGTTTTATTTACTTCTCCTTTAAATTTTATCTCATGTTGACCTATACTCAATGGTTTTAAGAATACCCAATTACCATCTGCAACTGCTTGAGTATTTTGTGGAGGTAATTCAAGAATATTATTTTTAGGTAGAGAAAAATTAAATAAAGATGATTGAATCCGATATTCTTCCAAATTCTTTAATTCATTGTGATCGATAGATGCAGAAGGATTAATAACTTTATCTTGAATAATTTTTGCACAATCTCTTAATTCTATTTCATTTTTAAATTGAGGAAATTCTATATATGAACATTCAGAATTTAAAATGGGAAAAAGTATAGCATTACCAGCTGGCACACTACAATAGCGAGTAACAGGATGCCCAAAAGTACCTGGAAAGAACCATACAGGATCTTTCTGTTTTTCACCACAGAATTCTCCTGTATTGTCATATGCTGGATGATGATCTTTTGATATTGAATAAGCCCATTGCCACCATTTTGCAGTCCAATCAATATATGTTCTATTAAATGGGTTGTCAGTTATATCATAGATTAAATCATTTTCGTTATAATTTGAATTTTTTACTTCAGAAAATATATCTAAAGGAATTGTAGTAATAATAATATATATTATTAATGTTAAGATTGACGATTTTTTTACATCTATTAACATGAAATGTACCATAAAAACACCATCATGTTAAGATTATAAAAATATTTATTTTTTATACTATCTGTGATTTTAAAAGGAGTTTCTATCTATAATATCTCCTAGGTGTTTGATTTAATTCCATTTTCTGTTATAGAAATTGAATTGTTATTTGTCTTAACTTTACCATGCATTATTCTTTTTCCATTAGCAAATGAAATATAATTCTGGGTAATTGTTAATACTTCTTCCTCTATTACAAATCTTCCACTTACAATAATTGTGTCTTTATTTATGACACGTGATTCAAGTATAATTTCACCATTTTTATCCACAATTAAAATATGATCTCTTTTCATGAATTTTAGATTCAATTCTCTATTACAAAATATCACATTATTTTTAATGATTTCAATAATTTTTGTGCCTGTGATATCAAATAATTCAGTATTTATATATGGACCTTGCTTGTCTTCATCCAGAGAAAAAATCTGAGAATCCTTAAAGTTTACTTTTTTTTTGGGTTGCCTAAAATAAAATTATTTCCTATTAACAGTTTATAAGTCATTACATTCACCTTTCAATAATAACAATTAAGTTTATCCTTTGCATTTAATTATTATATTATCAAATTTCTATTTTTAATACAGACTTTGGTAAAAAAAGTTGTATAAAGCACTAGATAAATATCTATCTTCTAATATTTCTTTTTCAATTAGTGCTTCTCCAAGATAATAGAACTATAATCTAGAATTGTTTTTGTATTTGTAAATGAAGGTCAGACATAATTTACTTTTTCATGTAT
>CAWIYT010000066.1:0-4835 GCA_963840085.1 uncultured Nitrososphaerales archaeon | reverse complement strand
TAGAATAATAAGTTCTTAATAATAAAAGCTGAATCCAACATATTGTACTCTTACATTGGACTCCTATTTTAGCACCGCTATCGGTATTACTCCCTACTGGCCCAAAGTTTTATTACGTTAACTATTTTGCAATAGCTGTATTCTCATAATCATGATTTATTACTTTAATTGCTTTTATTGTTAAACAAAAAGATTAATTATTTGCATTATTTAGGTTGCAGCGTATTTTTCTCTTATGTTCTTTCTTTTAGATATATCTCTAAAGACATATTAAACCTCTTTAGAAATTCACTATAAATTTATTTTAAAAATGAGACATTTGCTATATCATTTAAAAATGAAAGTTGTTAAATAATAATATTGTCTCCATTAATGGTTATATATTACAATTTTTAAATTTCATTATCTTCCAAACTAACTTCTACTGGAGTTGGATGTGAAACAATATCAAATACTGGTGATCTCTTTTGTGCAAGTTGTACCAGTTCTTGTAGTTTTTCTTTTGACGCATCGGCTTTGATTTTAAACGTAACCTTTATCTTTTCATAGCCGTTTCTTATATTTTCATCCAATCCAAGAAAGCCATGCAAATTCAAGTCTCCTGAAAATGATGTTTCCACTTCATCTATCTTTATTCCCTGTGCTGCTGCATGATAAATAAGACTTGTAGTCAAGCAACCATCAAGTGCTGCAAATACATATTCAACAGGATTTGCGCCATGGTCTTGGCCTAACAATACTGGTGGTTCATCTTTTTCAAATACGAATGGTTGACTTCTTTTGAATGTTTGGCATGCCCCATAAAATTCGTTAATAGTTGTTCTATTGTGTCCACCATTAATCCATTTGCCTTTTGCTTTAAAATTGAATTTAGCAATTTCCGGTTTTTCTTTTATTACTCCAACTGTCTCAAAGAGCTTTGATACATTCACTCCATTTACAATTTGTTCTTTTTGTGTTTGTTGATTTATTTGATTCATAGCAAATGATATCATGATATCATTATATAAATGTTATGAAAAAAGATATCACGATATCAAATTGCTAAACACATATATCATTGAAAATATTATATTAAAGTAGATATGGTACATGATTTATTAGTTAGAGGGTTTGATGATAAAATCCATTCACAATTAGGAGAGTTAGCTAAAGAGAAAGGTGTTTCTATAAATTCAATTGTAAAGGATGCAGTTGACAAATGGCTTAAACAGCAATCAGATATTCCAAAAAAACATTATCTTTTAATTTATTCTGATGATGATTCCATATTAGGATTACTAAAGTCTATGGATAGACTTGCAAAAGAAAGTGATTTATTTAGATGTTTTTGTGGTCCTCCTTCTACAAATTCTTCTAAATTATTATCTAAGCTAAATTGGTATAATGGTATAGTAATGCCATATTATTATGATGAATCTGAAACATTAAAACAAAAACAAAAACAAAACCAATCTGAAAATAATAAAAACATTATGAGATACTGTAGCAAGGTTATGGAAAATATAGTAGCAGCAAACGATACCAATAATAAACAGGTTTGCTGCATTGATTTTCTTATAAATGATATAGCAAAATCTTCATTACACCAAGCTCTAACAATTGAAAAGGTTTATGATGATAGTAGAATTCCAGGACTTATGTATTGTACCTACAAAACTGAAACTTTGCTAAGTGCAGAGATAAAAGACCTTGTAGAATTATTTGAAGGACATGACCAGGTCTTTATACTAAAAGAGGAAGAGGTGTATAAACTT
This sequence comes from uncultured Nitrososphaerales archaeon, assembly GCA_963840085.1. Taxonomy (GTDB): domain Archaea; phylum Thermoproteota; class Nitrososphaeria; order Nitrososphaerales; family Nitrososphaeraceae; genus TH1177. The sequence goes on along the minus strand of CAWIYT010000066.1, from coordinate 3,078 downwards.
CATATAACAAAGGAAAATATGCATAAACTTTTCTTGAATTAATCATATATTGTTAAAGGAATCTTTGATTTCCTATTTGATAATACAAAAATAATTAAGAAAAATAAGGTTCTCATAATAAAAGGCTAAATATATCTTTGACTATAACACAAGAACATGACAGAATCAATAGTCTGTCGAACCGAGCGTGCAAATCCCGCCCAGTCCATCGCCTTTCATTCGAAAGGTTCCGAGTTCAAATCTCAATTAATATTATAGTTTTCTTAATTAGAATTTAAGTCTTTTTATACCTATGAAAATAATTTGAAAAAGATATTCTCTGTACTATACATAATTCTTACACAAAGTATTTGACGAAAACTATGACGAAAATGACGAAAGGCCTAAAAATTTGACTGAATTTTTGACGAAGAATATTCTTTTTTTCTTACGCTTAAATAGATTCTGAAACACCTATAATTGGTATGATGGAAAATGTCTTATCATACCTAGAATCATGTATAATACAAAATTGGTTACAAGGAAAAACACGGGATGAAATAGCTCAAGCATTTGGTACAAGTCAAGGAACTGTATCAAATATAATAGCCAAATTTAGAAATGAACTGGGCAACTATGTTGTAGACGCATTGAGAGAATTGGGAAAAGAATTACGACGACAGAATATGACAGCGGATAACTGTGCAATAGGTTTTAGAGTATCCAAGATTATGGAAAAATTAAAGATGCCAGAAGCAAAAAAGTTTGAAGAATTTCTCACTACTATATTTGAATTTTCGCAAAAGATGGATATAACTACAGAAATTCTTAGAGATGCTTTAATAGAATTTGCCCAGCTTTCGAGAAAATGCCTTTTTCAGATATTCCAAGTTATTTACAAGAAAAGAGGCAGGAAATAAAAGAATTAGAAAATAAAAAGAGCAAATTAAAAGAAGAGATACAGATTCTTGAAAAAGAAAAAAGAGTAACAGAGGAAAAAACAAGATCTTCATTAAAAGATGCAAATACAACATCATTTAATCTTGATATTTTTGTTAATACAAAAAATAAACTAGAAAGCTATGGCATCATTGTAGAAGATACCGATAAATTTACCAGATATGTAGAAGGAATTAAAAAATATTCTGATTATGATCCATTCAAAGTTATAGAAAAGTTTTCTGATCTAAACACGTTAGAAATTGAAATTGAAAATAACCAAAAAATAAAAAATGATTTAGAAATAAAGATTCAAAAATTAAGAGAAACAGAATCTGCATATAATGATAGACCAAACTTAAAATATATTAAATTAAAGAATTTAGATGAACTGGAAAAGATAGTAGGATTTTCTATCCAAGATTTAAAAAAATTAAAGAGGATTTTAATTGAAATAGCATCAGAACATAAGAACTTTAACATTGAACAGCTAAAAGTGCTTTGTTGCACAACTATGAAAATCGATAATATGATACAAGATTTTGATAGGAACAAATTGTCAATATTGATTCTCCATATAACTGGAGATTCACTTTTTTAATCAAAATTGACGAAAATCATAGTTGTGCAACAAAGCAGCAAAAGCATTATTTTTTGAATTACTCGAAAAAGTTGAAACTAGAATTACATTGGAAAGTGAAAATAATTCAGCAATGCAACTGACAAACATTCTTCAAAATCAAATCAAAAACAAACGACAAATATTGCATTGTCAAGATAGTTGGACCTATTCTAAAAAATTTGTTTGATTCGGGAATAGTAGAAAGTGAGATAGTTGCCATAAAGGCCTTGATTGATATATTATTGTATAATATTGGAAACGATATGGCAAAACTAAATGACTAACGAGAGGTAATAAATGACCTTTCTGGTTATAGTAATTTAAGATTAGCAAAAGCAAATCTGAAACGAGAGATTCAATACTATTTTATACTTCCAAAATTTAGAGAAAATTCAGAACCATATAGATAGATTAAATAAATTCTATTCAATTAATAATTCTGAAAATTTGGATGAGAGAAAACAGCTAATTTTATGCGACAGCATTATTTAAGATTAATGTTATTTGCATAAATTTCTAATTTTAGTATTTTTTGAATAATTAGTGATATTATAATAGCAATAAAATCTTATTTCAGAAATTAAAAAAATTAACAAGACTTTGTGAACAAAATAATCCTTTTTTGAAACATTATTAATCTTTAGTTTTGTATAGGTGTTTGTTTTGATTTTGGCCCATCCTAAAAGAAATTCTAGAGAATGCACATATTTGCAAAAAAATTATATACAAACGAATTTACATGCAAGATTTTTTAAATTTTTTAAAAATCAAATAACACAAATATATTGCAAAATGTTACACAAGTTATTTTGAAAGGTAGAAAAGTATATAGAATTTGGACATTATAATGAAAATGATAATATTTTGAGTGAGGAGGAGGATTTTGTAAAGGTTGCTGATACAAAGGATATTCAACCTTCACATATGAAAGAAGTTCAAGTCGATGGAGAAAGTATTTGTATAGTCAACGTTGAGGGAAAATACTATGGTATTGGCAATATTTGCACTCATGAAGGTGGTCCTCTAGCCGATGGCACTCTTGAAGGCTATGAAGTTGAATGTCCATGGCATGCTTCCAAATTTGATGTAAGGACAGGTGAGGTGACAAACCCTCCTGCAAGTGAATCAGAACCAGTCTATCAAATAAAAGTAGATGGTAATAATATATTAATAAAGAAACAAGGTAAAAGTAAATCTCCTCCTCATATTGAGCTCACTCTAATGGAAAAAGATAAAGTTGAAGATACTGATGTTATGTCATTTAAGTTTAATAAACATGATGATTATCATGGTGAAAATAAACCACTATTAAATTATACTGCTGGTCAATTTGCCTTTTTTGATATAGGGAAAGTCTATAATGATCCCAAAGGTCCAATTAGACATTTTACTATTTCATCTTCTCCCACTGAGAATTTTATAATGTTTACCACTAGAATCAGAGATTCACCATACAAAAAAAGACTTTCAACTTTAGAGAATGGTACCAAAGTCAAGGTGAGAGGTCCGGAAGGAAATTTTGTATTACATCAATATTA
>CAWIYT010000065.1:0-15095 GCA_963840085.1 uncultured Nitrososphaerales archaeon | reverse complement strand
GTGTCTGAAACTGATTGATTGGAATGTCAAGTTCTTCTGTAAGACATTTTGCAAGTGACCTCAGACTCCAAGTGTTTCTGATATAACCAAAAATATTGGGATCGTTAAAAAGTACAGAGAGCATGATCTCCCTGTTTTCGTCTGTTATACGGGATTTTGTACTGATTGGTTTCCTAATCTCTAATCCTTTTGTTCCCATCTGAAAATATGCTGATATCCATCTTTGGACTGTTCTGATACTCACACAATGTTCCTTTGCAATGTCTTCAAAAGTTCTACCATTGCTTTTCTGGATTACTGCCAGTAATCTACGATAATGTCTCTTGTCTGCAGTAGTATTTTTCATCAATGATTTTAGACTGTTCTTCTGTGCTGTAGTGAGAGGTTGAGTTTAGAAACATGGTACATATAATTACGATATTCTGGATACCTTAAGCTTTACCTATTCAAGAATTTAGACCTATTAGTTAAAATGATATGACATCAGTTGAGGCACTTGACTTAGTACAATTGCTAAAAATATTGCACTAGTTTTTTTGTTGATACTATTTTACTCAATATTTGAATACAGTATACTTAATTATATCTGAAATAAGATAGATGAATAAAGATTCTTTGAATATAAAGTTGTAATAGTGAATTTTTTTAATATAACTACAATAAGATAAATATAGAGAATCATTAATTATAATCATTCATTGGACATAAATGAAGTTTAAAAGTGCCAATACATCATGATTAATTTTGGCAGCGATTCTAAAATTGAAAAAACTTTATAATATAGACATGGAGAATGAATATCATTTAGATTATATTTTTAAGATATACTATTTTATGTTAAGGAATAAAATGTCCATAAGAGATAGTAAAAATATTAAGAAATGAAGATAACTATCCGATCTTGTGAAATTAGCAAGTGCATTATTGCTTATAGGAGAGTAAATTTGGATTAGGCTCTTAGTCTATATCTTTTGAGAAAATGTTCAAATAATATCTCAAAAAAAAGGAATATGAATGGTTGCCTTACATACCAAATATTACTTAGTTTCAATTAAGAAGGTCAGAGACTTTATGTTTAGAGATTTGGAAAAAACATTATCGCTTGTAAATACTCCAGATAGGGCTCCAAATTTCCTTCTTGCTTTAGCACTTTGTTGTTATATCGAATATTGGGGACAATTTCTGATTGGTAAAAAAAATAAATTTCATGGTTATAGTCGTAAATGTTTTAATGAATTCTTTAAACATCTTGGTCCTAGATATGAATATCTTATTAGATATAATCATAATAAATATGATTGTATCAAATGTGATCATAATATATATAGTGACATTAGGTGTGGGCTAGCACATGCTTATATGATTGACGGAAATGCAAAAATAGTAATTGAGGGTAGTGGAGATTGTGGAATATTATATGATTCTATTTCAAGAACATATACTTTTATTATAAGAAGATACTTTGAAGATTTCAAAATTGCAGTAAATAATTTTATACATGGATTAGAATCATGAAATGAAGATTTATCTAAATTTAATGATGTAATTGAAAGTAAACCATTGCTTTTTTAAATAGATAAAAATAAAAAATATCAATATCTTAAACTAATGATCTAATAACTATTATAAGTAATTTAAAAATCAATATGTTGATGAAATGGTCCTGAGAAAAGTATGGACCTATGAGAGTTGAATTGACATGGTTTCAATGTTCAATTGCTAATCATGTTATTCTAAAGTTAATGGGATTATCTAATACTTTTTTTAATTACTCCTTATTTTCGACTTTTCCAATTTGATCTGATAATGTAAAGTCGGTATTACTTCTTGATAGTGTAACCATTACATTTGTATAATTTTTTTATCTTTTCATCATATTCTTTTGGTATTATTATGATATTTTCTCCATTTATCTTCTTCCTTATCTTGGAAGGAAAACTAATTGTGTTTTCATCACTCATTTCAAGCAAATGGATAAAAAAACAAGTAATTATAGTTGCTGATTTAAATTTATTATTTTATAATATCGTTTATTGTATTGTACAACTCTTGCTATAATAGTGACACTTCTGCAATTATCTCGTCGGGAGTTGAATTACCATAAATTCATTATTCATCTTTTCTAATTTAACAAATTCATAATAAATTCTCGATTCATTTTACTTTTAATAATTTCAATTACTTGCACTTTATCTAGAATTGTTAGTTGGCAGTAGTATATAGATACTTGATACAATTGTCTAAATTACGTGTTTCTCATTTAGCAAATATTTATATTCCATAAAGGTCTTTGAGCATCTTATCATTTGTGAAAGCAGGTCAACCAATATAATTTCTAGAAGAACAGAATGATAATATTTATTTTATTTTATTCTATCTATCTATTCTTTTTCTTACTGTTATTTCGTTGTATAAACTTTGTATGGCAAATTGTTTTCGAGATCAATATATTTCCATTCAGTTTCTTTTTTTATCTGCATTTTATGAAATTTTGATTGTAGTGTAGGATGTAGCAATTTGTATACATTATTTCCAACAGAAATTTTGTTTGGTCCTGTTAGGGACTGAATCTTTGCTGCTACATTCATAGGATATCCTATCAGATCAATAGGTGCGCTTTTATCATATCCATATTGTATAACTAAATTTTCTCCATCTATTCCTATTTTAACAGCTAATTTTGGATAATTATCTTTATCTTTTTCTAAAATTGGATTAATACCATTTTCTATTACATTAATCATTGAATTTGCACATCGGAATGCAGTATCACAAGAGAGATACTTGTTAAAACCACTTGGAAAGCACGCTATAACAGCATCTCCTACATACTTTAATACAAATCCATTATAACTTTCAACAACAGAGGACAATTCATGTGAAAAGGCTTTGATTATCTTTGCCATTCTTTCTACTGGTAAAGCCATACTCATCTTTGTTGAACCTACTAAATCAGCATACATTACAACAAGAGAAAGTTTAGAATCAACATGATTGAGAAGAAAGTCTTGTCCTCTTTTTATTAATGTATTGTATTGATAACGCATTTTTATGTGCTTATTCTATACCATCATAAATATTACACTTTTTATTGATGTATTGTATTGATAACGCTCGTATAAAACACTCCAAAGCCTGTCTTGTCTTTGTGAGAGTAATGTTTGTAAATCATAGATAGTTCTATTTTCAGTAGAGGATAAGGTAGAAGTATTTTCCTTTGTATGCCTATCTTCTGTTTTGCTATATATATTATTATTTCTATCCTCAATCATTCTTTCTATTATTTTTTCTTTAATGTCTTCCTCATTTTCATGATTATTCTCTATATCTACTGATCTTTCTTTTTGTATCTTGTCACTTGTACGCTTGGTAGTATTATAACTAACATCTCTTTCATGATTTTCCTTTGTTTTATCTTGATCTTCCTCCATTAAAAGACCTTAATTAAATAGTTATAATTATTTAATTTAACTATTTAGATGAAAGTGTAATTAAATTTTTAATTATAAAAGATTTTTTATCTTCTTTTTTACCTTAACAGTAATACAAAGACAGTAGACACAAGAAAAAATCACAACTTTTGAGGCGACTCATTTGATAAATAAATTTAAATATATTGCTATTATTATATTACATTTTAATTAGAATATAAAATACAAAATCTGTTAGTCGGGTTCACTTACAAAAACAGTAAGCTTGTCTGGAGAAGAATCTTCCATGTAGTAGGGTTCTATTACATTGTATTTAACTTGTGGTAACGTATTCTCATAACAGCCGTGTACAAGTTGTAGATATCATTAAAGTTGATACATGAAAATATTGAAATATAGTATAAATTTGACCTGGAATCGATTTGAAGATAGATAACACAATTTTATATTTATTGACTATAAATAATTTTAATAACTATTCAGAATATTGAAATTCAACCCTGACCTGATTATTCAAATGGGCATAGGGAGAAAATTATTTGAAGAGATTGATAAACCAATTGGATATAAAATAATAAATGAAAATTCTTATGGTATAGAAAGTGAATCAAGTTGGAATGGAATAATAAAAGGCTATAATGGCTTTCCAGATGGAAAGAATGTAGGTTCAGGCAATTAATTTCAAGGAAAAAATGGAGTAATTATTTCAAATTGGGAAGGCGTATTTACTACAAATGATGATGATGATGGAGAACAATTAGCATTTAAAGGTCGTGATATGAATAAGAATGGAAAATTTGTAGTTCTTAGAACCTATTCTACTAATTCTAAAAAATTGTCTTGTATTAACGGATTAGTATGTTTATTGGAAGGAACATTCAATAAAAATGATAATGAATTTAAAAGTATAGGTTATGAATGGATATATTCATAGATACTACCAATTATTAGGTGAAGAATCTTTTAAGGAATTTACTATATATTAATAAGCTTATTCATAATCATGCAAATGTTAATACCGATAGCGGTGCAAAAATAAGAGTCTAATACTTTAGTAAAGAAAGAAGATGATATTTAAGACTTTTCATTATTTTTAGATTAGATATGAGTTACTATAAAAATTAATATTGTATGTTTTAGAGCCTATCCCAAAATTATCTTCCTGTAAATTATTATGCTGTTTGCTAATTGGACAAGACCAAGATAGTTTTTATCCTTCTTTTCATACCTTGTAAATAATTTCCTGAATCTATTGTTATGCCATCATGAATTTGTTCTCTCTCTACTACCCATCTTCTTGCGGGATGTCTCCGGTTGAGTTTCTTCTCCTCCTCTCTTCTCTATGTCGTATGTGTGGAATGTATCCTCTCTTGGTAATTTCTTGTTCTATATCTTTGGAATGATATGCTTTATCAAGGCATAGATTCTGATTTTTCTTCTTATTCTTATTCTTGTCGTTGTTGTTGTTGTTTCTATATTTTGTTGCTGATTTTGAAGATGGTCTTTTGATAACTATGCTGTCAACGGTTTCAATTGCAGTAGTAACATCATATGTGTATTTGCAGATGTTATAACAGTAGACAAAGGAATGCCTTCTTTATCTGTTAAAATATGTCTTTTGGTTCCTAATTTACTCCTGTCAGTAGTAGGATTATGTCCTGTCATCTCCCCCCTAAAGGTGATTTTACTGATATGCTGTCAAGAGACTGCCAGTTCTACTTAATCCCTTTCTTTAAATCGTATATTTGTAGCAATCTTGTCCATAATTTATCAAATATATCTGATTCTCTCCATTCCTGAAATCTTCTGTGGCATGTGGAACCAGAACCATACTCTTTAGGTAACATTTTCCACTGACATCCAGTTCTAAGGATAAACATGATACCATCAAATACTTTTCTGTATGGAACAATGGGACGACCTATTGTATTCTCTGGTTTCTCATTTGGTAAAATATTTTTAATTTCATTCCAAAGATCATCTGGAATGCGTATAATTGTTCTAACATATTTTTTACTTTTATTCAAATGTTAAACATATAAGAGAATAAAAACAGGCAGCTATATTCCTATCTATTTTTGGGATAGGCTCTAATTATATTGAAAAATATTAAATTAATTCATCATTTTCGATTGTAGTTTGTAATAAGTCTGCTATTTCGTTATGAGTTTTTAGTAAATTTAATCCTTTTTCTGTAGTCTTGAATTCGTGAGTACCATCAAGATATTCAATTAGATTGTTTTCAATCAAAACAGAAAGATATTCCTTTAATTGGGTATAACTAACAAAAGCTTTGTACATAATTTTTGTCCTGGCTGCTCCTCCAGTAGCTGCCTCTAGTATATTACTCACTATTTCTGTTCTGCTTCGGTATTTCATATAAAATACATAGCTGATTTACTTATTTTAATCTATTGTCCAAAAAAATATTATTGCAAAAATAAATTAAGATTTAATACATAAAAATCAATAACTAACTTAATTTAAGATACATATTCCCAAACGTGGGATTTAGCTATTACTATGAATTGATAAAAATTGTCTTTGAATAAAATGATTCCCAAAAATGGGATTTATTGACTATAATGAGGTAAATTCAAAAAGTAATAATAATAACAATGTTATACTATTCTTTTTATGGAGAATAAATAATCTTATTTGTCTTTCTTTAAAATTTAAAAAATTCTGATTGATATAGTTGATAGTGTCGCTCAAAGATAAAGGAATTTGAAAAAAATAGTAGGTATCAGCAGATAACAATGGGTAAAAAAAGGTAATTACCGGAAAATACCTTACCATTTAAGTACTTCTTTTTTTATTGATATTTCAAATGGCATCAATTCCTTTAAATAAATTCGAAAAAGAGTAAAAGGTCATAGAATTGTATTGGCGATTGTGTAATATCTAATCCATGAGCGTTCTTCAAATGTTCTCGAAATTTTGCAGCCCGATGCTCATTAGATGTAGCTAATACTTTGAATGACTGTTCAATGTCACTGGTTTCATAACAAGCAATTGCAAAATCTTGGTTTTGTTGTGACAAATGTTGAATCCAAACCTGCTCTTCTGATATTCCAGCTGCCATAAAAACTGCACCGTGTTCTTTATTGTTAACAATGTTTTCTTCATTCCATTTTTTCATCAATTCTATTCCTCCAGGAAGTATAGGAGCTATAAAGCAATAATTGGACATATTCTTATAAATATTCTCTGTTTTACTTGAAGAAATATTTTTCTGACAAAGATGATTTAAAATTCATAGATTTAATTTCTTATTGTTATTTTTATTTCCACAATTAGTGTTATAATTCGTATGATATTAATCAAAGTCAATTCTATATACAACTGCTTTTAAATGATATGAATGTTAGAGGGTATAATATTAATCAAAGTCAATTCTATATACAACTGCTTTTAAATGATATGAATGTTAGAGGGTATGATTTATGAACAAAAGGGTAAGATATAAGGTTATCGAGTTTTAGATAACAATTTACAAATAATAATTAAATTGAATCTTTTAATATAATTGAATAAAATCAGTATATCCTAAATGAAAATATTTTGTTATTAGCAACTAAAATAATTGTATTAAATTAATGTATGTTTATACATATACAATCCAGATTTAAATAGGTAAAGTTTTAAACATCTACATTTAAAATTAGATAAATGACTTTCTCAAAGAAAATTAATTTAGCAATGATTGTAGCTATACCCTTGTTATTTCTTGGAATAGCAGGAATATTGAATACTTTTGCACAGACAGAAACAAATAATAATACTATACTGACTAACTAAAATTCGTAGATACATTTTTAGCTCACTGTTATCTACAGAAATTCAATAATTGAGAATATCTAAACTAGATGTAGCATATAATAGAGAAAAAGATGCAGATGTAAAAGAAAGAATACTGCTTATTAGACGTATAGTAGAAGACAAAAAGCACATAGAAGAGATAGCAAAAGAATTGCATAAATGTAGAGCATGGGCATACAAGTGGTACAAGAGATATAATGAAAATGGATTAGATGGATTGAAAGATAAGGAAAGAAGTGGTAGACCTCCAGATATACCAAAAGAGATAATGGTAAAGATACAAAAAGAACTAACAGATAGCAATACAGGATGGGATTTCAGACAGGTCATGGATTTAATATACAACAAAACTGGAGTCAGATATCATGAGGTACATATTTATCGTCTATTACACAAATGGGGCTTCAAACCTAAAGTACCACAAAAAAGATTTGTAAATACTGCTTCAATAAAGGACAAAAAGAGATTCAAAAAAGAGTAAAACAGATTCTATTTGATTTAAAATCAGATTGGATTGTACTTGTACAAGATGAATCCATCTTTGTGTATGACTATGTTGTAAGAAGAAAGAAATGGATTTCACTAGGAAAAAGACCGATAGTTACAGTTACTATCTCTCGCAAAAGAACAATTGTATTTGGCAGTCTATCTTTCGATGGTAAACAGTTATTCAAACAATATGATAAATTTAACAGTATTACTTTTGTTGATTATCTAAAACATGTACAGAAAAAATTTGTTGGTAAATGCATCATATTTGCTGATAGAGCAAAACCACACTGTTCTAAAATCATCAGAAAGTTTCTTGATGCAAATAAAGATACTATCAGAATGGACTATTTTCCTGTTGGATCACCAGAGTTTAATGCAGTAGAAGAATGCTAGAGACAAGGTAAGTATTACATTCTATCTAATTACTACTCCAATTTCAAGAATCTCAGATATACAATAACAGGATATTATAGAACCAAAAGATTCCAACTAGACATAACAAAATATCTCTTAAGGTCTACGAACTAATGTTATTGAGTATACAACACTTTACAATCAAGATCTAAATCCTAGACAAATAGAATATCCTGCAATCCTTGGGTTCAACGATTTGCACATAGAAGATATTAATCATCTTAATCCAAATATGACTTTATCATATAATGATAATGAAGATGTACATAAAGTAATAGTACATCATCATTGTAAGGTATATGACGACATGTCTGCTGCTTGTTTGCTATTTCCAACAGGAATCGGTGATCAAGATAAACCATATGGAATAGAATACGTAATAACTTCACAGCAATACCAAGAACTTCCTCAAGAAGAAAAGAAATATTGGCATTATCATCTAACTGAACTACCAAAAGTCAATGATACATTGCCTGATTTAACATCAGAGGAAGCAGCAAAATTAAAACCTATATTAGATGAAACATATGGAAAAGTTGTTTATTTTTGGCAATATGGAGACAAATATCCAATTGGTGAACCACAAGTAGTAATAATACAAGATATAACAAAATAATTGGTTTATTTCATATTTTGCATTTGAGATAAAATGATTAAACTTTCCTAAATTTTTTATTTCTAAATTATTAATAGACAGTAGAATTTAAAATTTTATTTTAATTACTCTTATACGTTACCAAAAAGCTAAATATAAGATAATGTATATCTATAATAGACTCTTATTTTAGAACCGCTATCGGTATTACTGTCTCCTGCAGATATTTCACCTTTCTATACTTTTTAAAGTATCCAAAATCAATCTTATCAAGTTCTAATTATGACTAGACTATTTTAAAAATAATTTAACATTTTATATAGATAAACAAAAGAAGAAGATGATGATATTTATCACATAACAATTAAGCGATTAACAATTCCATATACTTGCTGATTTCCAAAATGATTTCCTGTATCTTTATCATCTGGGTCAATAGTTATTGTATTGCCTTTGGAAATGGTTATTGATACTTCTGCATCATTCCATATAGTTATGCCATTTATTTTAATATCAGCGGTTCCATTTATTGATAAACTGTTATTACTATTATTATCTGATGTAGATAGAATTATCACGCCTCCATCATCTTCATTTGCACTAAAGTTTGTTATTTGATGAATATGTCCCATTGAACCATCCATAGGCGATGCCAAAAAATTTGCTTCAAAGTTTGTTACAGTTCCATTATGGACATTTAAAATCCAATCTCCAGTTAATATTACTTTGAATGCATTTGTTATATTGAATTCATCTTCAGGAACTGTTATAACTAAAGAGCTTATTGTTCCTATAGCAGAAAAAGTTGTGCTCCTATTGCTATTACTACTACTATTATTTACTACAGATTGAGTATGTAGATTCATTTTTTGATTTGTATCTTTATCTTTTTCCATTTGAGCAAATACAATAAATGATGATTCATAATCACCATCATTGTTTCTAATCATGGCAAATGTAACTATAGATAATGATAGCACAAGGAATATTGTCGTTATAACTTTAGTTATAATATTGAATGATGATGATGAACAATGCTCTTGTTGTAAACATTATTATCGTTATTCTTAATTCTATTATAAATATCTAAAATAATTAGTTTATTATATGCTATACTAAAGATGTATATTTCTATTATAATTCTTACCGCCCTTTATATTAGACTTTAACTAAGAAAAGTTATTATCCTTCTTGTTTCCTTTCTAATAAAACATGTAATTTTTCATCATTCATTATTTTTTCAAATAAAAAATGAATATAGAAAAAAATAAGTTTCTAAAAAATAAAAGCTATATACAAGGTAGTATACTGAATAACATTAATTCGTAGACCTGGTCAGATATTTTACAATATCCAGATTGAATCTTGTAATTCTGTAATAATACGAAATTGTATCTTTTAGAAAATCAAACAATGGATAATAAGTAGAAAGTATATGATACTTACCCTGTCTCCAGCATTCTTCTACTGCGTTAAACTCTGGAGAACCAACAGGAAAATATTCCAATCTGATAGTATCCTTATTAGAATCAAGAAACTTTCTGGTAATCTTTGAACAATGTGGTGTTGCTCTATCAACAAAAATTACAATTTTACCAAATCTTTTATGTACCTGTTTTAGATAATCAACAAATGTATTACTGTTAAATTTATCATATTGTTTGAATAATTGTTTACCATCTAAAGATAGACAGCCAAATACAATTGTTCTTTTGCGAGAACCAGTTACAGTTATTACAGGACGTTTGTATTTAGAAATCCATTTCTTTCTTCTGATTACATAATCATATACAAATATTGATTCGTCTTGTACAAGTAAAGTCCAGTCTGATTTTAAACTGGCTAGGATCTGTTTTACTCTTTTTTAAATTTCTTTTTGTCCTTTGGTGATGCAGTATTTACAAATCTTTTCTGTGGTACTTTTGACTTGAAGCCCCATTTGTGTAATAGACGGTAGATATGTACCTCATGATATCTTACTCCTGTCTTTCTGTATATCAGATCCATTACCTGTCTGAAATCCCATCCTGTCTTGCTATCTTCTAATTCCTGTCTTATTTTTATCATTGTATCCTTTGGTACATCTGGAGGTCTACCACTTCGTGTTTTGTCTTTTAATCCTTGCAATCCATCATCATTGTATCTCTTGTACCATTTGTAAGCCCATGCTCTGCACCTGTGTAACTCTTTTGCTACATTTACGATGTGTTGTTTATCTTCTACTATGCGCCTGACAAGAAATATTCTTTCTCTTACATCGGGATTGGATTCTTGCCTGTATGCCTTATCTAATTTAGAATACAAATGTAATACGTATCAAACAATAGTTAGCTAAAAATGTATCTACGATCTTTGGTTAGTCAGTATAGTAGAACCCTACTACATGGAAGATTCCACTCCCGACGGGCCCGTAGCAAATATACCTCTATTTATACCCCTTATAAGTAGATGATATTTAGATAAGATAATGCTCACAATACTAACAAAAACAACTACTACTACATCATTCTTAAAAGAAGAATACTATGACCCTCTACAAAACTTCTTGTATGTTCTGAAAGCACCAGATAGCAAGAGACAATATCCTAGAAGACTAGAATACTTCTTTGACTATCTAGGTCTAAATGGAACTTTAAAGGAGAAATGTCTTACTTTTTATAATCAGGCAAAAAATGATCTTCGATGGACTCAACATCAATTAATGCTCTATATTGAATTTCAAAAGGAGCGAGCAGAAAAAGGAGAAATTGCAGAATCTACTATCAATAACTATTACAAATCTGTTAAACTCTTTTGTGAAATGAATGATATTCTTTTAAATTGGAAAAAAATAGCAAAGGGTAAATCGTAACATAGGGATTATGCCAATGATAGAGCATCTACTCTGGAGGAAATTAAAAAATTATTAGATTTTCCAGATAGACGTATCAAGGTAATTATCTTGATTATGTTATTTAGTGAAATACGGGTTGGAACATGGAATTATCTAAAATGGAAACATATTATTCCAATAAAAAATGAAGAAAATAATGAAATTATTGCTGCTAAAATAATAGTTTATACTGGTACAAAGGAAGAATATTTTTCGTTTATTACTCCTGAAGCGTTTAAGGCATTAGAGGAATATATTGAATTTCGTACTTCTTGTGGTGAAAAAATAACAGGTGAAAGTTGGCTAATAAGAGATATCTGGAAATCTACAAATGTTAAATTTCAAAATAGAGGTGGATTAGCAACAGTACCTAGAAAATTAAAAAGCAGTGGAATTAGAAGTATTATTGCTAGAGCAGAATGGGAGCAAGGAATACGAGAACCTCTTACAAATGGAAAGAAACGTCATGAATTTCAAGCTGTTCATTCATTTCGTAAATTCTTCAAATCACATTGTGAACAGGTAATGAAATCAATAAATGTAGAAATACTTATGGGTCATACAATAGGAGTTTCAAATTCTTACTATAAACCACCTCAAAAAGAATTCTTGCTGATTATTTAAAAGCAATCAATATTTTAACAATAAACAAGAATAACAATAATATCCTATTAGAAAAAGAGATTAAAGAATTAAAAGAAAAAAATGAAAATAACGAATATATTATAAAATCAAAACTTCAAGAAAGAGATGATGCAATTACCGCTTTATCTGATCAAGTTATGGAACTTATGAATGAAATAAATAATTTAAAATGTAATCAATAAAATTATATTTATATAATAAAATTTTTATTATTAGAGAAAAAAAATTTTCTATTACAAAAGAAGATAAGCAAAAGAAAAATATAGATAAAGACTTTGATAACTACTTTCAAGCATTAGATGAATTTGATAATTATTTAAAAGAACTAATAAAAAAATATGATATAAAACCGACAGGAAATATTCAAAGACACCTTTAGCATATATACTAATAATTATAATAATACTAATTCAAAACAACAACAAAATTTTGATTTTAAATTTATTATGGCATTTGTAGATCGGGAATATTTTTCCTGATACCTAAACAACTATATCAAAATTTTCTTCTTTTAAAATCTTGTATTAATGTAAACTGTTGACATAAAAATGAGGTATATTCTAATTGGATAGGAAGCATAGGAACAAGCAATAAGAAATGCATTTTCAGATTACAACCAGCCTAGAATACATTCTGCGTTACGATATCTAACACCATATGAATTCATTTCAAAATGGAAAGAACAACAACATATTGAGGAGGAAAAGAAGGTGATAAATATTGGTAATGAAAAATAGTATCCATAAAATAATGGGAAAAGTGTTCCCAAAGATATGGGTCTAGTCCACTAAATGATAGCAATTCATCATACAATTTTTGCAATCTTGGACTTTTGTTGATATTTTGACTTACTACTTCTTTAATCGAATTTTTTACCTTACCAGGTCTGCAAGGAAATGAGAAAGTTCTATCTACAAGACCTTTTGCTTTGTATTCCTTTAACGACTTCTCTGCTAGTATCATTTTATAGCAAAATGCAAAATACCATTTTTGTTCCTGATCTCTGGTATTCATATTTATTTTAGGGATTTTACTATTGTATTCATAACCTGCTTTTAAAATCTTGACCTTTTCTGCATCTTCACTTATGTTGTCTCCTTCATCTTCTATTATTGTGCATTGACCAGGTTCAATACTTCCCAAAATCCTACTATAATTTGCTCCACTAATTGCAGTTCCCTTGATAACTCTATATCCAGTATATTCGAATGTGTAACCCATACTACTCTTGCCAACATCATTGGTTCCTACTCCCTCAGTATAATGAGTTACTGGAAACAAATCTTGAAAATATGTTGCAATAGAATCTGCTACAAGTAATATAATTACATAATCATCTTGATCGATATATCTAGAGAAAAATGATTTAGCATAGAGATAAGGTTCATCTAATGATTTTATTTGTTTTGCTTTCTGTACAGAAAAATTGTAATTCTTCATTTGACTCAAATGAATATGGTTTATATGGATATTCTTCAATATTCGGAGGTCTTAGAAGTCGGCTATTTTCTGGTATATTTTCTAATAGTTCAAATGTATTTAATTCATTACTATATTTTAGAAAGAATGGTAAACCATTAACAATTACTGCTTCATGAAATTCTCCTTTACCCATCTGAGAATATTTAAAAGTAACAAATTCTTCTCGTTTGGTTTTTTCTTCTCCTTTTTTATTATTATCATCATTATCATCATCATAAGTTATTCCAAGAATACATTCGTAATTATCATCTATGGCATTTTGTATTAGTCTTATGTGTTCCTTATCATATACCTCTTTGCGATTTAATTCTTTTTTTACTGATTCTTGGAATTTACTCCAATCTTTTATATTGACTGTTGTAATTACAACAGGTCCTTTTCTCATCTTTATGGTTTAGTTCTATCTTGATATACTTGTGCTTTTTATTTTTAACAAACTTTTGAATTATTCCTTCACTCTTTAGCTTATCGCTAAGTTTTAAAGGAATTTCAAAAATATTATTATTATCAGTGCTACTAGTAGTTATCATTTTCAATGTTTAATGAGTATTCTTAATATTGTACCTGTTTTCCAAATAGTTTCAGATCTCTTTAAATTTATATTTGCAGTCTTTGCAAACCAATATTGTAATTGATTTTTCACCAATTTTTAAAGATATTTTAGTATCTGCAAATTGATAACATTCTAAACAATTACATATTTCATCATTTTCTTGAATATCAGAAGTAAAAGAATTATTAAGTAGTGTAGATTTATTATTAGCTGTATTCATAAGGTTTCCTCCTTGTGAGTAACTTTATCTTGTCTGATGATGGTCTTGGTGGGCTTTGGTTTTTTATTTACTATTGTAGTAAATAGTATAATGTGGTATGTGATTTCCTATTTAGTTAGCAAATATTATTTTAAATCCAAAGGAATTAATAATCAAAAATATCTCATTCAATATGGTCTATCTAAAATAGTCAAGAAATAGACATTCTAGTTGGGTTAGGAACAGGCACAATCTATAGCCCTCTATATTATTATTGTCCTGATCATTTCTCTAAAGATGGATATGGCTTTTACTAATAATTTGTCTACAATTTTTAAATATTTTAGTATGAATAACAAATTACTAATGGCAACCATAACGTCAAACCTACTGCTATAGCCCCATCTACCAACCAGTTTACTCAATAAGCTATGGCATTTTAAAATATTATTATTAATATATAAAATATAATACTAATTTTACATATCAAACAATTCTAATATTGGTGACTATATAACCATGAATGAAGACTCTGTCCTACAAAAAAGAATCAATCATTGATATGAGGATTAGATAGAAATAAATCTTTT
>CAWIYT010000064.1:0-3467 GCA_963840085.1 uncultured Nitrososphaerales archaeon | reverse complement strand
GAAGATAATCAGAATCATGTGTTATAGATGAATGTCTAATACAATAAGGATTCCATTTCTTTGTATTTACTAAATATTGTAGTTTTTCTCGTTCTTTTGTATCAGTAATTTCATTATTATCTAATAATCTCTTTATTCTTATTTTTAATTGTCTCATCATATCCCAAATTGAACTCGGTTTAACCGGTCCACCAGTGATAAGATTACATACTAATCTTGCATTAGGTTCATTCTTGAAAGGATGCTCATTTAACCAATCTCTAACATAAGGAAACGAAAAAGTTAGAAGAATAGGTCCACTTCCAGTTTTCGCTTCATAAGGTACTTCACCTTCTCCATATTTTTCTCTTAAGACGCAAATTTTTAATTCGCATTAAAGTTATTTCATGAGGTCTAGCATTAAAATCCCAAAGAAGAGTCAAAATTGCCTTATTTCTTTTATAAGGCTCATACTTTACAATTGATAATAGTTCTTCTCTATCCCAGATTTCAGATTCATTATATGGACTCAATCTTTTTGTTTTCTTTTTATTGATATTAACGAAATCTGGTGTAATCCAATTATTAATATTATAATAATTTTGGTAGTTATTTCCTTTTATCTTAACATTATATAACCATCGATAAAACATCTTTAATCGCCAGAGATAGTCATTCCATGTAGTAATCCATTTTTGTTCTGGATCCTCTTCCTTATTTTTTCTTCTAGTATCAAGAAATGCGACTATTGTTTCACTATCTTTTATATCATACAAAGTCTTGGATTCTCCTATAAATTTCGCAAACATATAGATTAACTTGATATTGTCTTTCTGATAGTTTGTGCTAGTATCTCTAGATATTAGATATTTATGAGTCCTTTATCAATTGCCTATTTACATCATTACTAATCTCTTCTACATGTTTCAAGACAGTTTCAAGTTTTTGCGGCATTAGACGTTTCTCCTTTCTCTTTTACTATTGCAAAATACATGTATATGAACCCCGATATAATACGGGCTCGGAGGTGTGTAAACTGATTTAGACACAATTTTGTAGTTCTATAGTTAGGAACAATAAATTATTTCTTCACTTTCCAATTTTATTATGTATATTATCATATCTTTTTAGACCTACAATTTTTACGGTATTAAACAAGCCTAGTCCTGCCTCAATGCATAGGCTCTCTATATCATGAGCACTTTCTGCTTCGAAAATTATCATCCATTCATGTTCAAGGACTGACATGTAGAATGCTTCAATATTTTTTACTCCATATTTTGACTTATTTTGTTCTAGTTTATCTTTGATTTCAAGAAATACTTTTTTAGCCTCTACATTGTTCATAGGACAAGATTCAGGATTATGTATAGCAAAAGCACCAAAGAGATTTACCATAATATTTCTATAAAGAAATGGAGATATTAAGTTATATGATTTATAATTTAATATTCTTTAGTGAATTGCATCTCTTGTACAAATATATCAAAAAATTCTTTTAATGTGCAATGTAGTTAGACCATTATTTAAAAAAAATTTTAAATAGCTTATTATAATTTTTGTGGAGTGGTAACTAACTTCCCAAACAATTGTGATTCCATCATTTTTATGTGACCATTTACCATATTTTCAAAAGGATAAACTGTATCTATTATTGCTTTTATTTTTCCTTTACTTGTCCATTTAATTACTTCCTCTAATCCTGCACGTAGTTCCTTGAGTAGCTCCAATAAGATTTAATCCTCTAAAGAAGAGATATCTCAAGTCTAGTTTTGAGTCATATCCAGTTGTGGCTCCAGTAGATACTAAGGTACCTCCCATATTTAAGAGACTAACTTCTTGTGCAAATACAGATTTTCCTATATGTTCAAAAATAATATCTACACCTCCTCCTTGATTATTATTTGCTGTTAAATTTCTAACTTTCTTGTACCAATCAGATTCTCTATGATTTACAACATGATCAGCACCTAATTCAAGACATTTATCCATTTTTTCTTGATTTCCAGCTGTTGCAATAACATCACAATTAAACAACTTTGCAATTTGAATACCTGCTATTCCCATACCACTTCCACCTCCCATTATCAAAACAGTTTGTCCTGGCTGAATATTAGCTCTAGTAACTAACATATGCCAGGCTGTCATTCCAACCATAGAAATAGCTGCTGCATCTTGAAAAGAAAGATTATCTGGAATTTTTATAACATTGACTTCTGGTAAATATGTATATTGAGCAAATCCTCCCCATAAGGGACCTGTTTGAAAACCCCATACTTGTCTTTGACGACAATCATATTCTTTGCCAGAAGTACAATCCTTACATATTCTACAGGTTAGATTGGGATATCCTACTATTCTGTCTCCTTTTTTTATATTTAAAACATTTTCTCCAACATCTACTACTGTTCCCGAAATATCACTTCCAGAAATGTGAGGAAGAGGAATCTTAATCGGTTCTCCCCATATTCCCCAAAGATCATTGTAATTATAAGATGCTGCTTCAACTTTTATAAGAACTTGGTTATGCTTAATTTTAGGAACTTCTATCTCTTCTATTTTTACAACTTTTCGTGGATCTTTATTATGTTCATGATATACAGCTGCCTTCATTTCACTAAAAAATATACAATAGGAAATTTAAAGAATAGGTTTACAAAGTATTATAAAAAATAATTATCACAAGAGAAAAAAAAACAATTTGCAACGATAAAATCTAAAGTAATCTAAAGCAAGAAGGGGATTGTAAAAAATCTGCCTCTTTGTCAATTAAGAAAGTTAAGTGGATATCATATCCTAGGTTATTAGTAATATATTAAAAAATATATTTTGCATTTGAATTGAATTTAGTTATATATCAAAAACTTACAGCTGCAAACAGACGATAATCAATTGATTTTGACACAATTTTGTAGTTCAGGATTAAGTTTTATAATATGTTTCTTTTCTACTATCCATACTATAATAAATAACATTTGAAAATAATTTTCAAGAAATTTGTTAACTCTAGACTCAATCTAATAAGAAATTGAAACATTATTGCATGATATCCCTTCAGTTAAATTAACAGCACTGGAATCAATATCTTTACAAACTAGTAACTGGATTCACAAGAAATAATACGATCTTTATTATCACCATCAGTAGATTTCAAATATGCCTTCAACAGGATCATTTACTCCATCAATAAAACTAGAACATGTAATATCTTTTAGTGATGCAGTATTTGCATTTGCAATAACTCTTATGGCTTTATCTATAGATATACCAGATTTACCAACTGATCTGACCCAATCTGAATTATTAGATAAATTATATGATCTATATCCACAATTTGAAAATTATGTTATAAGTTTTGCAGTAATAGCAATATTCTGGATATCATATCATCAAGTATTTAATCATATTAAAGGGTCACATATTACAATGGTGTATCTAAACTTACTATTTCTACTATTGATAACTTTATTATCACTTTCTACTTCTCT
>CAWIYT010000063.1:0-9692 GCA_963840085.1 uncultured Nitrososphaerales archaeon | reverse complement strand
AAGATGTATGTGCCAATTACAACTATGAAACAGAAGAGAATCTGTTATGTAATGTAAGAAGGTATCTTAGATGCATGGGTAGTTGGCCTAAGATATGATACTTAACTTAGATAGTATCAGTCATACTGAGATAATGAATGTCCTGGTAAAACATGGTATAGAGTGGAGGAATTCAAAGACAGTATTGGGTAAAAGCAGAGATCCTGAATACGAATTAAAAAAAATAGGATTGAAGAATTAAGATACAATACACCTCTTGATTCAGGACCGTTGTATCAAGATGAGAAAGGACCGATGGCAGCAAAGACATACGGTGGTCAATCTTGGTGTTCTCTACACAAACCAAGATAGAAAAAGCACAGATGGCAGCAAAGACATACGGTGGTCAATCTTGGTGTTCTCTACACAAACCAAGATAGAAAGCACAGAAAGTAAAAGGAATTCTCAATACATTTGGTGTATATGATTATACAAATGATAAGATGTATGCACACTGCCAAAGCAGAAACAAAACCAGTGACCAGTTTATAGATTTTATAAGAAGAATTGATTCAAAAATATAATTCCAGTATAAAAACAATATTTGTTGTATTAGATAATGCATCTATACACAGGTCAAAAAAGACAAGAAATGCAATAGTACATAACTATCCAAGAATAATCCTTGTTTTTCAACCCACTAGATCTCCAGAACTGAACCTTATAGAGGTTTAGATGGATGTGGTTACAGAGAAAAGCAATCAACAACTCTACATTTAGAAATGAATCTGATATTGGAAAAGCAGTATCTGATTGGACATGTGACTACAATAACTCTCATCATGGCAATATAACTAGAGTTAGTTTACATAATGAACTCATGTGTTTGTTTACATAACTCTTAACAATACATGGTTTAAAATTGCTCAAGATCGTGATAGTTGAGGATGGGGAAAAGATGGAGAAAAATGTGATTGGAAAGAAAATTTAATAATTAGGTGGGTGTCCCCAATTGTGACTTTTAGATGGGATGATACTTCCATAAATTTTAAAAATTTGAGTGTTAGAGAAATAAAAAATTAAAAGTAACTTTATTAATTAAAGATATTAAAACAAAGATTAGCATATTCGGTTTTTTATTCTAAATCATTACTCTTCATATTATGAAAGTGATACATGTAGGATTATTAAAATTACAAGTAAAGTCGATAAAATAATATGTGTATGTATTATTCTATTAAATTGATTGATAATTCTTAATTTTGCAAATCTTAGTAAAATGCCACTAACAGTAAGTGTTGTTATAACAATTGCTAAAGATATAGAAATAAAATCTATTCCACGGTACCAACAATATTCCATGAAATATTCCTGTAAAAAATCCTATTAGATTTAAAGCAATATGAAAATTAATTATTGGTTTATGTTCTAGAGCAAGATTTCGAGTTAAACTATCTCCTCCACCTAATCTTTTGACTGATAGTCTCTTTACACGTACATATAAAATGAATGGAACATTAGCAATCAATCCACAACTAATAGAAATCCATCCTAATAATTCTGCATTGTTATGCAATAAACTTCTATTATTATTATTATTATTATCAGCATAAGAAAATTGAATAGATAACAAAAATAAAATTGATAACAACAGTATCAGGACTAGGATATTATTATTATTATTATAAAAGTAAAAGAAATTCTCTTTTTTATCAACTAAATAAATCACTATTATTATTTTTTTGGTTTAGATTGATTTGATTTTCTCTTGATTAAATAAATTTTGTATAAAGCATATAAGCTCACACCAATAATGACAATTATTGTTGCAAATAGAATTATACTAGTTAAATCAGCATTAACAATTTGAGAAGTACTCTCAGCATGTATTCTAGAACGTTCTTTTTCTTGTATTCCAAATCTATCAGCATTAACAATTTGAGAATTATTCTCAGCATGTATTCTAGAACGTTCTTTTTCTTGTATTCCAAATCTATCAGCATTAACAATTTGAGAATTATTCTCAGCATGTATTCTAATACGATCTCTTTCTCTTTCTTGAATTCCAAACCCTCCTCCTTTTTTATTATCATCACCTTGTGAAAATACTGTAGTAAGAGTCAAAAATTGGTTATTGAAAAATAACACTATTACGAAAATAATAAAAATCAACCAGACAAATTTAGAAAAAAGAAATTTCATTTAAATTGATAAACAATACTTAAATATATTTAAAGATTTCAAACCCTTTTTTTCTTTTTTTGGCAATTATTTATAATATCAATTTAAATTTGTCACTATACTTTTGCTAAAGGGTATAGTTGATATTGTATAGGTAAGTATTATTGTTGAAAACGGTTTAAAATTAATAACGATAGTAACATATAGAAGGAATCATAAAAATATGAATGCGAATAACAGTACCTCATTCTAAAAATAAAAAAAAGAAAAATTTTAGTCATTGGAGGTGTTGCAGCAGGAACAAGTGCTGCTTCAAAAGCAAAACGTATTGATCCAAATGCAGATATTAAAATAATTCAAGAAGAGCCTTTAGTATCATATGGCTCATGCGGAATACCATATGTAATTGAAGGATTAATTAATGATTTTGATAAATTAATTGCACGATTCTGTAGAAGAATTCAAAAACAAATACCATATAGATATTATGATAAATACTCGGGCAACAAGAATAAATCATTTAGAAAAAAAAGTATATGCAAAGGATTTACAGAACAAAAAAGAGGTAGTATTTGATTATGATTCACTTGTTATAGCGACTGGTGCCCGAGCGGTAATTCCAAAAATAAAAGAATTATACTATGACAAAGGAAATTCAATGAAAGGAGGTTTATTTTTACTAAGAAATTTTGAAGATGGAATATATATTCGTGATTATATAAAAAATGCAAAATCTGCCATTATTGTAGGAGCAGGACTGATAGGTATTGAAATGGCAGAATCATTCAAGCAAAGAGGGATGTCTGTCATATTAATTGAGATAGCACGATCATGTTCTTGCAAATATTCTGGATAAAGATATGGCTGAAATAATAGAAGAAGAACTAAAGAACAATGGAGTAAACGTTAGATTAAAAGAAAAAGTTGAACAGATCCTTTTAGAATCAGATCGTTTTGGTGATGGTAATTACAGTCCTAAAATTAAAGGTGTAAGAACTACTAAAGAAGAAATTCTTGCAGACTGTGTATTATTTGGTGTAGGTATCAGACCAAACTCCGAGATTGCTAAAGATGCAGGAATAGAATTAGGAGTCAATAATGCAATAAAGGTTGATGATTATATGAGAACTAATATTGTAGATATTTATGCAGCAGGTGATTGCGCTACTGCAAGAAATTACATAACAGACAAAGATGACTATCTGCCATTAGGAACAACAGCAAATAAACAAGGAAAAATAGCAGGGGAGAATGCTGCAGGTGGCAATGTAAAATTCGAAGGAATTGCTGCAAGTGCGATAACAAAGATATTTGGACTATTTGTTGGAAAAACAGGTCTTAGCAAGGAAGAGGCTTTAGAAAATGGTTTTGAGCCTATAGAGAGTAAAATAGAGGATATTACAAGGGCTGGTTATTATCCAGATAATAAAAAGATATGGATAAAACTTGTTGCAGACAAGAAAAACAAAAGAATATTAGGTGCACAGATTGTAGGAGGAGAAGCAGTTAAAGGAAGAATTGATCTTATTTCTTTTGCTTTACTTAAACAGAGTACCGGTCGAGGATTTAGCAAATTATGATGCTTGTTATGTTCCACCAGCCTCACCAGTATGGGAGCCTATTAATATTGCTGCCATACAGATGTCAAAATTATTAACCTAATTTAATGATAAAAATATTAGAAAGAAGTTATTCTAATAATTTTTATCTATAAAGGAAATAATAGATATTGCAAAATAATCCTTTTTTCTAAATATATTAACTTTCATTTTTTATATATATTGCAATTATCTGCGATATAATGCATATAATTATTTATAGGATTTTTCTTCAGAGATAAAGAAATAAATGAAATTCATTTAAGGAATTATTATTATTATGGAGAATATAAAGTCCACCATATTATTAACTTCAAGTTATTTTCTATCTATTTTGATACTAGTTGTACCTTTAGTTATTACCATCAATAGTGTATTTTCTCAGACACAGCAGGAAGCTCAACATGTTACAGAAGTTACAGATGACTCTGTATTCACGACATTAAGAAAAGATGGAGCAATATATAATTTAAAACAGAATATAACTTTGCCTGCAGGAAAGGATATGACATACATTGATGCAATAGATAATGGAAAAGTTATTGTTGCCACAAGCAGTGCAGATAATCAAACCTTTATCTTTAATACTACTGAGAATAATCTGATTGCTAAAATAAAAGTGGGTGATATTCCAAAAGGTGTAAAGATATCACCTAATGAAAATTATGTCTTTGTTGCTAATGAGTTGCCTGGTACCGTCAGTATAATTAATCTCAAAAATTTAAGTGTCATTAAGGAGGTTCCTGTTGGTCGAGTACCACATAATATTGTATTTTCACCTGATGGCTTAAAGGCATATGTAACAGTTCAAGGAGAAGATAAGGTTGTTGTCATAGATACTAATAGTTTAGAAATAATAAATGAAATTCAAGACAGCAAGGGACCACACAATTTAGATATAACAAATGATGGTAAGATGCTTTTTGTATCCAATGCAGCCTCAAATGATGTTGCAGTTATTAATACTACTTCACTTGAAATAGTAAAGAAAATTCCAGTAAGCCTCGGACATCATGGTATAGATATTTCCCCCGATAATAAAAGAGTATATGTATCAGGTATAGGTGCTGACAAAGTAAATGTAATTGACGCAGAGAAACAAGAACTTGTAAAACAAGTAACAGTAGGTCCAGGTCCTCATGGCATACGTGCTAGTTCAAATGGAAATTATCTATATGTAGATGTAACAACAACAAATGAGATTGTTGTTATAGATACTAATAGCTTAGAAATTATTTCAAGAATTCCAACTGGAAATTTTCCATTCTGGATAGCAGTATCTGGAAATAATTAACTTGCTTTAAGTATTTTTATTTACTTTTTATTTATTTATTTTACCTCTGCATTGACCTTTATTACATGAGACATACTGTAAATAGCAGGACAACGCTCTTCTGCCATCCTTACCAATTCTTGAAGTTTTTGTTTATCCATCATGCCTTCACTTTTAGCATCAATATAAAAATTAATACTTTCTGTAATGGGTTCATCTGCAATATCAAAAGTTTTTGCAAAATTAATGTTGCATTCTGCATTTACGTTTAATTTGTTAAATCTGATTCCTTGACTTGATGCAATGCTTACAAATGTAGCAATAAAACATGAAGTAATTCCTGCAATACAATATCCCATTGGTCCTACTCTGTTGCCATTCCCTCCTAAAAATGATGGTGAGTCTATTTCTATAGTCTGTTTTCCTTTCTCATATGTTAATTCTGTTTTAAATTGATATCCATTTTTTGGATCAAGATTCCATTCTCCTTGCAGTTTGACTGGTTTACGTAAGAATTGTCTATCCTTTTGTCCATTTTCAATAGTATTTTGGATTTTATCAAGGTCTGTGTTGTTTATGATATTTGTCATGATGAATAATATAATTTAATTTTATTTTATCTATTATATCTAGAAATTAAAAAAATGGGGGAATTTATCCTCCACCTTTAATTTGTCCTCTAATTTCACCGTTGGGATTTTCTTCCGTATGTACATTAACATATGTCTCACCTAATTCCATAGATTTCGTTAAATCTATTACTGTTTTTCCAGCCATAGGACCTTCAAGATTTGCATTAGTAATATTGCCACTTGCTAGATTACCATTTATAGGCTCAGTTGATAGAGTTTCTGCCTTGAACAATGTTACCACTATTGGTCCATTTTCTCCTATTTTACCACTATGTATATGTGCGGCTGTAACTTTATCTATATTTGATACATCCACGGAATAGCCGATATTGTCAAAATGTGGTGCTGTGAATTCAGCAGAGCCAGTTGCATCGGTTTGAACAGGAGGAACTTCTTCATTACCAGATAATTCAACATTAAATCCTGCCACAGTAGCATATGCATTTAATATATTGGGTTTTGTATCAAATGAGTTTATTGCAGTTATTGAACTTACTACTGTCACTAGTGCAGTTATTGCAAAGAAGATGTGAATTCTCATTAAATAATAGAAAACTATAAACTATAAAAAATAATTAAAGTATCATATTATCATAATATAGATCAAATATTTCTGTCATTTTTAAAATTGATATTATAATACTATCAACTTGTTCTTTATTATTTATTTTTAAATATAAATTTTAAAAGTTGAATCGAAAACTTGTTTTGTAGCATAATTTATCGTTAAGTATGCTTTCTAAAACTTTCAATTTTGTTTTTAATAAGAATTCGTTTGGTCATTAATACAAAATTAAGTTTAATCGTTAATAATGATTTTAGAAATATATTAAAAAAAATTGAAATGATGAAATAAATTTTCGTTATTTTCCTAGGATTGAAATTTGTGCAGTTACTGTTGGATCAGTTTTTGTATAAAAAGTATAATTGCCCGGGGATAAATTGATTGCTAAATATTCTGCGAATCCTTTTGGTTGAATTGTTCCAGTATCAAATATTTTTCCTGCCATCGGATCTTGAGGATTTGCCCCATTAGTAAAAGAATGATTTACTGTATCATTATTTAATATCAATATTTCCTCATCTTGTGTGACTGTTGTAAATTGCGGCTTAAATATTGTATTGCCATCTTTATCTTTAGTTATTGTAATTACAGCTACTACCGGTGTTGAATCTATTTCAGTATGAGGAGGAGCTTGTGATTGAGCATTGCTAGATTGAAATGTCAATGTGCCAATAAAAATTGCCGTGACTAAAACCATAGATAAAATTTTTTGATAACGGTTCATTTTATTTAGTTAAACCTTCTCGGAATATTACCTTTTCGTTAAATTCCTTTTTTTCTTTTACAATAGATGTAAGTTTTTCTTATTAAATTAGACTTTCAATTTATATTTAACACATTTCAACAATAATGGTATGGAATTATCATTGATTAATTTAATCTATTGATATGACTTTTTATATTACTCTATCTTATTTTTATAAATACATTTTTAATCAACAATCAGCCTACAAGCAAAACTCCATTCATTGTCATACCAAGACAAACTTTTCATATTTCTTCCTATATTACCTAAAACCATAGTACTTAGGCCATCTACAATAGATGAATGTGAATCACCAATTGATATTAAAAATTAAATATTTAAAGATAAAGATAAGATAATCTATAGCATGGATATTTCAGGAAATGTAGTTGATGTTTTTCCACAGATATTCAAGCGACCTTTTATACCCGTTGTTTTAGATACTCCACTTTACCAATTTTCAGTCTTTCTAGCTATAGGACCCGAAATATATGTTGATGGATTAGTAGTCTTAGAGCAGACCAATCAGCAAGTAGTTGGAAGGATAGGCTCTAGAGATATTCTTTCTCATCTATTAAATACAGGTTATTCTGAATGGCGAAGTACAACTGCTGATCAAATAATGGAAAGAAGTTATAAAGAAGAAGAAGAAATGATAGATATTGACTCTCCTGTTTCCAGAGTGATAGAATTGTTTAGAAAAACAAAGTTTGCATTTACTCCTATAACCAAAGATAGAAATGTGGTAGCTATACTTACAATAAGAGACTTTTTACCAATTGTAAAGAATAAGGATAAGGCAGAAACTACTCCTATCTCACAAATATCATCAAAATTGATATCCATAGATAAAAATACAGATGTTTTAAAGGCTATTGATATTATGTTAAAGAAAGGTATTAGAAATATAGGAATAACAAAAAAAGGAAATAAATCATCTGAGATAATCGGAGTTATAAATGATCGAAAGATATTGGAATTTCTTTTGAGTTATACTGGAAGACAAATAATGAAAGATTTAGAGCAAAAGAAGATCTCTCATATCAGATTGACCAAAGTGGCTGAGAACTTGGACATTTATCCAATGAGAGAAGTACCTCAAGATATATCAATAAAGGTTGCTGCTAATTTATTAACAGAAATGGAAAGAACTTTTCTAATTTTAGAAGGAAAAGACAAAATAGTCACTCCATGGGATATAGTAATGAAGACTTTCTAAAATATAACTTGATAAATGATAATTGAATATCACAACTGGTTAAAATCAATCAATCTTTAATAAAGGAAATATGTTATTTGCTATCTTGAGATAATATATATTTTAGTGATAGTTTTGAATTACCATTTCCTTCACTTCTTTTTTCTGTTATTCTTAAAAAAATTTCTTGAACTGTTATATGCATCAGTAAGTGAGAACATTAGCAGGACTAAAATTATTATATTCTAAATAAGACTCTTTTCAATTTACTTTAGATAATCCTAGTTCCACAATTGATTGTATGTTATCCTGGGCGAAAAATATTTTCAAAAAGATGTTCTCTATATTCCTCTAATGTAGACTGAGAAAATTGAAAATTCTTATTGCTGTAAAGATCAGATATTAAGTCTTTATTGTTGATGATTGTTTTAAATATATCTTTATCAGAAACTATCCCTACTAATTTGCCTTCCTTATTGGTTATAGGAAGTCTACGAAAATTATTCTTTTGCATGGTTTGTAATGCATCTATTAAAGAATGTGTTTCTTGAATGGTGACTATAGGTTTACTCATTATCTCATTTACTTGTATTTGTAAATTAGCATCAGGTGAAGATAGATTATTTACAATGTCTCTTTCTGTTATTATTCCAACAGGATTATTACTAGATTCATCTACTACTATAACAGATCCTATTCTGTTATCTTTCATAACTCTACAAACATTGAATAATCGTTCTTTTGATTGAATTGTTTTTATATTTTTAGTCATACAGCTAGAAATAGATATTGATTCTAAACTCAATTATTGTTAATGTTATTACTATCCTAATAATAATCCTTTCTTTCTTTTTTTGATATTGTTTACCAAGAATTTCTATTCTCGGTAGCATATAGTACCTATAAATATTTAGGATTTCTATATATTATCAAGCAACAGGATTGAGAGAGGAGGAGAAGAAGAAATCAAACAAAGTCCAATTGTATCAGATAATTCTTCTACTACTAATATTGCCAATAATAATAAGGACTATTCAGTATACAAATAATAAAGTAAATCCAAAATGTCGAGATTACAAGAATTCATTTCTAAATCTGAAGGACAGGCTAACGAGCTAATAAGGTGCGGGTCCTGTCAAAATATTCTATTGCATTGTGGAAAATATGAAATCGTTCAGGTAGGAGAAGGAGAAGAAAAAGAAGAGGGTATTTTGTGTGAAACATGCAGGACAAATAATAGAAAGTTAGAAATAGTTATAATAATTTCTTCTCCTGCTGCTGCTGTTATTGATACTGCTACTGATGATGAAAACAATAATCACCACAACATTTATCAAATTCCCCTTTCACAAGTAGGTTTAGAATTATTATTAGAAAAAGCAGAAGAAGTAGAAGAAGAACAAGAACCAGAAGAATAAAAAAAATTAAGGTGGTATAAATAAAAGAAAATGTCATTGAAATTTTCAATAAGATATGGATTAGGTAGTCTTGTCAATCTTAGACCTATCAATATAACTACTA
>CAWIYT010000062.1:0-3284 GCA_963840085.1 uncultured Nitrososphaerales archaeon | reverse complement strand
TAGCTAATCAATTACTTTTGTTGATTCTCTACGCTGTAATTAGTCATTAGAAGAATTTGTTGTTTTATTATGAATATTGTGGCTTAAAACTTGTTGGAAAGTTTTTACAGTATTAGCTCCTATTTTTGATAGCTCCTTTACATTCTCTGTTGTATGTTGCACAGATTTATTGACAGAATCTAAGTTTGCAAATACAGTATTATTTAATACTCTAGTTGTTGCTACTGCATTATCTGCAAAGCTACTAACTATCTTTCCATAGTTTTCAGCCAATTGTCTAGGAGATACAGTCCAATTAGACCATATTTGAAATGAATTCATTATAATATCTTTTTGTGATTCTACATAATTATCTGCAATTTCTCTAATTGCTTGAATTGTATTTTCCTGATAATCATTAACAATTTGAGTATAACGTGGAATCTCTTTTCTTGCTTCATTAGTTGTGTTCTTGATATTATCTCTAGTTTCATCTATTACTTTAGTGACTGCTTGTTGTTGTTCTCGTTGAAATTGTTGTTCTGCTGTTGTTGATTGTGTTTCATTTGAATCTTCTTTTTTATCTTGTCTTTTAGTTGACATATGTATTATTAATTATTATCATCATGGCATATAACTAAGAGTAAACAGTAGAATGGATTGATTACCTTTAGTATGTATTAATATAATGTACATTGCTGCTTAAAAAAATCCTGGTCATCTACTAATAAAGAAGCCCATCGTATTAATACCGATAGCGGTTCTAAAAGAGAAGTCCAATGTAGAGATATTAGTACCTTTATTTAGCTTTTATTATTAGAAACTTTATCTTAAAATTAATTAATTATTGTTCTAAAAATAATATTATCAAGTTATATCAAATAAAAATAGATGTGTTAGAAAAAAAATTAATATCTGAATAAATGAAAGATGTTAATTAAAAAAAACTACAAATAATTATAAATGTTATAATTTTTTACAATGTTCTATAACATCAGAGTACTTGATTAGAAGTACTATTTTTAATGCATTAATTTTACTTAAATATGATGTTGTAAAGAATGATTGAACTAAATGAGCATCATTAGCTTCAACGACCCATACAAAAGTATGTTCTAAAGCTGAGTGATATTGGTTAATTATTTTTATATTTACTTTACTTGCTTCCTCAACTGTTTTAAGACCATGTTCTAATATTACTTTTCGACTTTCAGCATTATTCCATGGACATTTTTCGGTGGGGTGACTGCCATATATTCCATATAAACCCATAGTTATTAAGCTGGATTAACTTTTATTAATATTGTTTGGTTTGTTTGTATTTGTATTAATTTGACTTCTCTATCTTTTAATTGAATATTAAAATATTGTATTTACTATTAAAAATAAAACAAAAAATAGAGGATTCCAAGAAAAATACTCACCTAATAAAATGGAATCATTTATGTAGTAAGGTTCTATTACATCGTATTTAGCTTTTATTATTAGAACGTAATTTAAGTTATTTTTGTAATAACATTTAATATATTTTATATATTTTGAATTTTTGAATTGAAGAATAATAATTAATTGATTAGAATAAAAAATAAGAAAATAGGGATGGTTGATTAGTTAGTCTCTATAATTATAGTCATGTTTTTTATCAGAATATTTCATGTCATAACTTGCATCAAAATATTTTGAATCATATTGTTTGTCGTGGCCATAACTGTCATCAGAGTATTTTGAATCATATTCTCTTTCTTTATCATAACTGTCATCAGAGTATTTTGAATCATATTCTCTTTCTTTATCATAACTGTCATCAGAGTATTTTGAATCATATTCTCTTTCTTTATCATAACTGTCATCAGAGTATTTTGAATCATATTCTCTTTCTTTGTCATAACTGTCATCAGAGTATTTTGAATCATATTCTTTGTCGTTATCATAACTGTCATCAGAGTATTTTGAATCATATTCTCTTTCTTTGTCATAACTGTCGGAGTATCTATCACCTGTTGCAGAAGCATCATCAATAAGAATAGGAGATGCTATTGTAGTCGCACCAGCAACCAATAATGCGGTCAGAAATACTATTGTAATTTTTTGGTTTTTCATGTTATAGTATCAAAGTAATAAATGTTATATGTGAATTGCTTAGAATGATACTCTAGTCTTTGTATTGTATATAATTATATTATACTTTCTTATATAATTAATAGAGAATACATTTCTTAATTAAAAACTTATAGAACATAAGATATCTAATTCTATAAAAAAGATATTTCAGAACAATATTTGACGGATTAAAACAGGCACAACTTACTACATATTATAAATGATAAAGGGTTTGAAGAGCTCTTAAAAGGTAGTAGCTTTCTATTACAAAAGTATACCAATTATTAGTATTGTGAACAAATTCTCTTCAAGACAATTTAAAATGTCATTATTCAAATTAGAATCATTTAATTGAATGGTGAGGAACCCTAGAAAAACGCGCCCGTCGGGAGTAGCCTTCCATGTAGTGGGGTTCTATTACATACGTATTTAGCTTTTATCATTAGAAATTTGTTTAAATTAATTCCAGAATAATAGATTGATTTTCATTTATTTCATAGGAGTATCTTGAAGTTTTGATACAATTCTTTTACCAATAAAAATAAAGAATATTTATAAATATAGACAACCAATCAAATAAGGAAAATATGTGCTGAAACAAAAGTATATTTACATATGCATTCTTTTTTTTTCATTAACTATAGGTATTGGACATTATTTTTCAATCTATGCTCAATCAACAGAAGAGAATTCCATTAAAAATACTACAATAACCAAGATAGAAAACATTGAACCTGTCTACATTGCAACAAGTAGCGAATGTTTGAGTTCTAAACAAGTTGAGTCTCATCCCTATGTTGTTATAGAAGATAAATGTATTGAACAAGCAACAATAAAGTCTATCGGTAAAGTACTAAACAATCTTACATTTTTAAATACAATAATGGACAATAATACTATTTTTGGACAAGGATATGGAAAGATAGTTTCTGAAGATGGTCAAATGATTGGATGGAGGTCTATTGATGGAAATGTGTTTGATTCAGGGCATCCTGGTTACAGAGGCATAATATATTTTAATTCTACAATGGATGAAAAGTTTTCCTCTCTTAATAATACCATTGGGGTATTCAGAAGCGATTGGTACAGAATAAAGCTATATGGCTATTGGAATAGACTAATCAAAACTTCATTTTAAACCACACCAACATATATTAATTTAAAAATTTTTGAAATGTAATGTTACGTTAAAGTTATAATACTAT
>CAWIYT010000061.1:0-7445 GCA_963840085.1 uncultured Nitrososphaerales archaeon | reverse complement strand
TGGATTAGAATGTCAACTGTTACCGATAAAAATATTTTTGAATTTCCAGGAAGTATTTGTATTTTCCACCAAGACTAAAATTTACTATTCTTCATATGCACTCAAAGATAAATCCAAATTTTGAAACAAAACAACTTTTAAATTGTCAACAAAAATTAAAGATTAAAGCTTTACAGAATATTAAAGAAATTATACTAGATATTGGAGAATTAAAGATCAAATAAAGTTTCATCAGATACCGTTCAAATAGAAGATGAGTGTGATATTTCTCAAAAAGAGGATAAACTTGTAATAAAATTTAACGATATAGTTAAAGAAAAAACTGGATTTGAAGTTAAAATAGACTATTCTTGCGGATATTATTCTAATAAAGATAAAAAAGAAGGCTCTTATTATAATAGTCCTAGAAGCGGATTTCATTTTATTGTTCCAAATCATTTAGATCAATCTTCGGCATTTCAATCCTGGACTCAATGTGAAACGATGGAGTCAAGTACTGGTTTCCATGTATTGATGATCCACAAGTAAAATTTACAAGAGAAATAGAAGTTGTAGCTCCAGATGATGAATACTATGTAATTTCAAATGGAACCTACGAAAGAAATGGAAATATATGGAAGTGGAATGAATCAGCTCCTAATCCAGCTTATCTTACATCGGTTGTAATTGGAAAATTCTCGAAACAAGAAGAAGACTTTAACGGAAAAGTGTCTCTTGAATATTATTGGCCTACAAATATACCTAAAAATTATTATCCAATGTTAACATTTCGCGAAACTCCACTAATTATAAAATTCTTTGAAAATTATTTGGAAACAAAATATCCATATGAAAAATATTGGCAAATTGCAGTAGATAAGTTTGAATTTGGTGGAATGGAAAATACAAACTGTACAACATTTACAAGTGATATTTTACATGACGAGAGAGCATCTTTAGATTATTCTCGAGATATCATTATAGTAGCCCATGAATTAGCACATCAATGGTTTGGAGATTTAATAACCTGTAAAGATTGGTCACATATTTGGCTTAATGAAGGCTTTGCTAGTTATTTTGAAATGTTATATTGGAAACATAAATACATAAATAAATACAATAATAAAAAAACAAATAATGAATTCTTATATAAAATAATTCACACGATTGAAGATTATTTTGATGAAGCAAACAGTTTGTATAAAAGACCTATCGTAACAAACCTTTACAAACATCCAGATGAATTGTTTGATAGTCATTCCTATGAAAAAGGAGCACTGGTATTATACATGCTTAATAATTTAATGGGTGAAGAGAATTTTAAAAAAGCGATAAAAAAATATTTAGATACATATAGAGAAAGTATTGCCACAACTGAAAATTTTCAAAAAGTTTGTGAAGATATTTATGGAGAGGACTTGCAACAATTTTTCAAACAATGGTTGTATACAGCTGGTCATCCAGAACTAGAAATACAATTTTCTTTAATAGAGGAAAAAAACCATGAAGGAAAACAAATTATAAAAATTAAAAGTAAAATTAAGCAAGTACAAAAAAATGAATTTGAATTTAGTTTCCCGCTAGAAGTGAGAATAGTTTGTTGTGATAAAAATGATGAAACAAAAATAATAATAAATGATATTGAAAAAATAGAAATTAGCAAAAAAGATACTGACTATACATTTAAAAAAGAAATACCTCTTGACGCAATAATTAAATGGATATCTATTGATCCTCAATTAAAGATTCTCAAAGAAATAAAATCAATTACTATAGTTAACCAAGAAGAAAAGTTCAATTTAATTGATATATTAAATAATCAACTACTAGAAAATGATGGTATTACAACCATTTCAGAGAAAATTGCTTCTCTTCATTTATTGAAAGATTGTTATAGTAAAAAAACAGTTGAATTGCTTAAAAACGTTATTCTGACTGATCCATTCTATGGTGTAGAGGTAGAAGCAGCTAATGTTCTTGGTTCATATCATGATAAAAAGAATTATGTAAAGGATAATGATGCGTATGATGCCTTAGAAAACTGCATTACAAATAGCAATTTTTTAAAATTTGCTCCTCAAACCAAAAGGGCCGTAATAACCAATATTGGATTATTTGAAAGAGAAAAAATATTAGAAGTAAAAAATGAAAATAGTGTACCATTACTTGTATCTTTATTAGATGATAAAAGTTATTTTGTAGAAAATGCAGCAGCAACTGCAATAGGTAAATCTATCAAACATATTCCTAATGGAAATCCTATAAAAGAAGAAATGATACAATTATTAAAAGATAAAGTTGTTAATTCTATGACATTTCAAGATCAGCTAGCTCAAGGTGCAATTAATGGTTTAAGAGAATTAGCAAATGATGAAAATGTAGATATTGTTCAAGATATTGCGGAATTGTTAATTCGTAAAAGCAGTAAATTTGATTCTAAATCAAATGATATTGCTAATAGATATTTTATAAGATCTGTTGCAACCCTTGCTTTGGGTAAATTTTTAGTAACCCAAAATGAACAAGTATTGAATGACAAAGTTAAGAAAGAAAAGATAGATAAAACTAATAAAAGTATACTTAATCATCTATTGACGTTATTGAAAGACGAAAGACGAAGAGTCAAAATTAATACTTGTACTGCTTTGGCTGATAAAGATGCAAAAGTAACAGAACCAAATGAACGAATTACAAAAAGCATAGACGCAATACAATCAATTGCAGAAGAAGATGTAGATGGCTTTGTAAGAAGAAACGCTGAAGTAAACCTGAATTTGATAAGAGAATGGCTAAAAGAATGGACAGATAAACCCCCAACATTGGAAATTAAAATTCGCAAAGAAGTAGTAGAAGAAGTAGGAGTTAGCAAAATGAAGGAAGAAGAAGAAGAAGAAATAAGAAAAGATGAAAGCAAAGAAGAAAATGAAGTAATAGTAGAAAACGATAGAAAGTATGAGGAAATACAAAGAGCAGCAAGAAAAGAAAGACTAGAATATTAAAAGAATATTAAAAGCTATGAAGGTAAAATTAATTAATCAGTTAATTTTTATATTCTAATTAAATTAAATAACCTATATTAAATTAGAGCCTATCCCAAAATTATCTTCCTATAAATTATTATGCTGTTTGCTAATTGGACAAGACCAAGATAAGTTAAGTATCATATTTTAGGCCAACTACCCATGCATCTAAGATACCTTCTTACAGTACATAACAGATTATCTTCTGTTTCGTAGTTGTAGTTTGCACATATATCTTTCTTGAGATTCCTGTTTACTTTTGTTTCTACTGGATTCAGGAATGGTGCACGTGTTGGTAGAAATAGTACAGTTAACCAGTCTTCTGATTGTTTTTCTATAAACTGTTTTGTCTTTTTACTTACATGAAATGATGCATTGTCTATTACAAGTATAAATCTCTTGACATTTCTTTTTCTGACATATCTTTTGATGCTTTTTAGATGGTTTATGAAATCATTGCTGTTTCTTGTTTTGCTTGTTGTAAATTTGATTCCATTTAGGGGATAGAGAAGGGTTATGAATACATTGATCTTGTTTCAATCCTTTATGGAGTATCTTTTGCTGTTCTCCTCTTCTCATGTATGTCCTGGTTATGTATGGTTGCAGATGTAACCATGTTTCATCTTCAAATCCTAGTAGAATCTTTTTTTAAAAGAGCAGAAGATACTTTCTTGTAACTATTTATCTTGTTCTTCTTTTCCTCATAATCTATGCCTTTTTCCAGTTCAAGTTTTGGTTGTTTGTATACTATACCTAAATCATGAATTATCCTCCATCATGTTTGCATTGGACTGACATTCATTTCCAGTAATGTTGAGAGATATGTAGCTAAAAGCCTAATACTCCATGTATTTTTGAGATAGCCAAATGTATGGGGTGATTTGTTCAATACTATGTCTTTTACCATCTCTTTGTTTTTGTGAGTAGATATTACTGGCTTTCTACCTGCATTCATTCTCTTGTTTCTTATACCATCCAAACCGTGTTTTCTGTAATTGTTAATCCAGTCATACACATTACGGTAATTTACACCAAGGTTTTTGGCTATTGTTCTGTAAGGTACTCCTTCTTCATCTTTTGCTTTATAGCAGACGCTCTCTTCTGTATTCCTCTTTGTCACGAGTACTCTTCATGAATCTATTCAGTTCCTTTTTCTGAGTATCAGATAATTTCAGAATATAGGATTTGGGCACATGTATCAATCTAAACATTCAGAGCTAAAGTTCTTTCTATCAGAGTATGTTAAAAATACTAATGCATGTTGATGATATATGAGATACTTAACTTAGTTTTTATCCTTCTTTTCAAACCTTGTAAATAATTTCCTGAATCTAGTTATGCCATGAATTTGTTCTCTTTCTACTACCCATCTTCTTGTGGGATGTCTATTGTTGTGTTTCTTTTCTTCTCTTCTATGTCGTATATGTGGAATATATCCTCTCTTGATGATTTCTTGTTCTACATCTTTGGAATGATATGCTTTATCAAGACTTAGATTCTGATTTTTCTTCTTATTCTTATTCTTGTCGTTGTCGTTGTCGTTGTTGTTGTTTCTATATTTTGTTGCTGATTTTGAAGATGGTCTTTTGATAACCATGCTGTCAACGGTTTCAATTGCAGTAGTAACATCATAGGAGTATTTGCAGATGTTATAAAAGTAGAAAGTGGAATGCCTTCTTTATCTGTTAAAATATGTCTTTTGCTGCCTAATTTACTCCTTCTGTCAGTAGTAGGATTATGTCCTGTCATCTCCCCCCTAAAAAGGTGATTTTACGGATATGCTGTCAAGAGACTGCCAGTTCCACTTAATTCCTTTCTTTAAATCGTATATTTGTAGCAATCTTGTCCATAATTTATCAAATATATCTGATTTTCTCCATTCCTGAAATCTTCTGTGGCATGTGGAACCAGAACCATACTCTTTAGGTAACATTTTCCACTGACATCCAGTTCTAAGGATAAACATGATACCATCAAATACTTTTCTGTATGGAACAATGGGACGACCTATTGTATTCTCTGGTTTCTCATTTGGTAAAATATTTTTAATTTCATTCCAAAAATCATCTGGAATGCGTATAATTGTTCTAACATACTTTTTACTTTTATTCAAATGTTAAACATATAAGAGAATAAAAATAGGCAGCTATATTTCTATCTATTTTTGGGATAGGCTCTTAATATAGAACTATATAAAATAGATAACTTTTTTCTTTCAGATCTAAAAATAGATAAAAGGAAAAAAGATTGATGTCCACTAGACAGATGATTGAAGCAATAAAAAGGTTGTAGATTCTATCATTTTTGTTTTTTTTGAAAATTTTAAAATTTGATTTTCATCTTTTAGACAAATAATATAATTAGTTTATCTAGCAGATTTGCGATTATACAATTATTAGATTCTTCTTTACTTTTTACGTCTTTTTAGATATCAAATTATACTAAAAATAGAGGAATAAGAAGAAAATCAAGAAAAGACATGAAATCTATATTTTCCCTATAGATCGCTATAATATCTATTATAATTGCTTATAATTTAGATATTCTAGTTATTCTCTACATATCTACAAGTCCGGAAAAGTAAAATAAATTTAATCATTCTCTTTTACTTTCTGGGGATCAATTTTATGAATTCAATTAATATTGATTGAACATTGAAACCGTGACTATTTAACTCCCGACGGGCCCGCAGTTTTCTCGGGTTCACTATTAACAATAAGTGAAAAATGAAATATACATACCGATACTAGCAATACCTCTAATAAGCCTCTAAACTCACAGATAATTAATAATAATAATAATAATGATGAAGCAATTGCAAATAAGTTTCTGTCTTCACTTCATATGGTATTTTTTGTATCTTCTATATTGGTATTTATTGCCATAATCCCTGCTATAATCAAAGAAAAAAGCACTATAAAATAAATATCAAAATATAATTCTATGAAATTTTATTTTTCAAAATCTAAATAAATTTGCATTTTTATATATTACTATTCTCTATTTAATGCCATGCTTAATTCAGAAATTAACCATAAAAGAAATCCTTCACAAAATTAATTCATTATTTGTTAACAGATGGTCACCTCGATCTATGACAGGCGAAGATATAGATGATGATGAATTAATGTCACTTTTTGAAGCTGCTAGATGGGCACCATCATCATATAATAATCAGCCAAGAATCTTGGAAAGAACATCTTTGACAGCATGAAAGATTTACTGTAGCTGATAGAGAAATAGAAGATAAAGTTAAATCTTTCCATATTGGTAAGAATCCACCTGTGGTTACCCACTTTATAGCTGAGTCTTTATAATGAGAAAAAGAAAAAAGGAGGAGATAATAAAAAGATACATGAATAATAAAAATCAAATATTTGGATTGCATCATGTTACCGCCATTTGTAGTAATCCACAAAAAAATATTGATTTTTATATAAGAATATTGGGATTACGATTGGTCAAATTAACCGTTAATTTTGATGACCCAACAACATATCATCTTTACTATGGAGATGAAGTAGGAAGTCCTGGAACTATTTTGACTTTCTTTCCTTGGTCTGATGCCCCCAAAGGTTTTAGAGGGACAGGTCAAGCTATAACAACATCATTTTTAATCCCTCCACATTCTATTGATTTTTGGAAAAATCATCTAAAAAATAATAATATTTGTTTTGAAGAACCTATAAAAAGATTTGATGATGATGATAAAGAGCAAGTAATAAGACTCTTTGATCCAGATGGTCTTGAACTAGAACTAGTTGCTCATCCATCAGCAAATGAAAATGATGAAAGATTTTGGAAAGACGGTCCAATTTCATATGAAAATGGTATAAGAGGATTTTATTCTGTAAGTTTATCAGAAGAAGGATATGAACGTACTTCAGAAATATTGAATGAACTGGGATACAAAATGATAAAAAATGAAGGTAATCGTTTTCGATTTCAGCAAGAAAATTCACAATCTATTGGTGCAAAAATACTGGATGTCCTTTGTTTACCAGATACGACTCATGGAAGGATTGGAATAGGAACAGTTCATCATATAGCTTTTCGAACACCAACAGATGAAAATCAAAAATCAATTAGAAAAAATATTATAAAAACAGGACTAAATCCCACTCCAGTAATGGATAGAACATATTTTCATTCAGTATATTTTAGAGAACCTGGTGGTGTTTTATTTGAAATTGCTACGGACCCACCAGGATTTACAGTAGATCAAAAAGTAGAAGATCTAGGAGAAAGACTAATGTTACCTAGATGGCTTGAACCAATAAGAGAAAGATTGGAAAAAGTATTACCAAAAAGTAAAATAATTACCTCAATATGATAAAGATAAATCAAAATAAAGAGAATAAACAGCAGAGCAGCAAAAAATGATTAAATCAAACAATTTTGGATTTCATCATATATTTGTTAATTCTTCTTATTTTACTACTAATA
>CAWIYT010000060.1:0-7400 GCA_963840085.1 uncultured Nitrososphaerales archaeon | reverse complement strand
TATATATTCATCGTCTTTTTCTGCCTATATAGTCCATAGTCGCTATTTAGGAGAAGGCTATGGCTATTATTCTAATATTGTGCATACAATAAACGGTAGTTTAATCAAGCACTAAGAGTCATAATTGGTTACCATTTTATAAATTGGAAATTCCATAATTTTATAATAAAACTAAAAATTTTATTAGCAATTACATTATAAAAATCTCCAACTATTTGCTCCAAATAAGAAATCCTTCTTTTCGAGTTATTGTATCTATAGATTTCGATAAAAACTTATTTCTAATAAGTGTATTTCCGTCTCCAACTATTATTGTTTTTCTCTTGCTTCTTGAAAATGCCACACATGATCTGGGAATATTAACAAAACCTATTGCTTCTTTGTAATTCTGTTTATTGTTAGATCGAACCATTGATATTATTGTAACTTCTGCTTCTTGACCTTGAAATTCATCAATTGTCCCAATTCTTATTCCCTTTTGTAGATAAAAATTGCATATTCTTTCTTGTTGCTTATATGGAGTTGTAACAATAATATCTTTAATTCCCATACTAAGACATCCATCAGCAATCTCTTTGATAATTGCAACTTCTCCTTTGTTTGTAAAATGCTTTTCTTCTTTATGAGCACCATTAGTATCAACAAATACAACATTTTTATCATGTTTTAATATTCTACACAAGTTATTATTTATACCACCATAATTTTTCCTTGCAATGTCTGCAGTAGATATATTCATAACTGAAAAATCTGCCTCAAGCTTGAAATCATAATAAGGATTAATCAAATCTAAAATGTCTTTGTTAAACCTATATTCTCTTTTAAGTAATGTAGTTGGGAAATGTCCTAAGATACGGTTAAATAAACTTTCTGCTATATAATCATGGGATACAGGAGGTAGTTGCTTATCATCCCCAATAACAATAATTTTACCATTATTATCTCTTAATGAGGAAAATAACATTCCCATTCTATCAAGACCAACTAGTCCAGCCTCATCTACTATAACTGCTCCAACTTCAATTATATTACCGAGATCTTTAGCACTATAATCAGTAGTTAATATTATCCTGGCATTCTGAAAAAAATCTTTGGCTATGGAAATCTTATTATAGCAATTATTATATCCATTAGAATGACACGAACTACAATAGTCCTCTACTATATTGTCAAATGTATATTTGGTAAGGTGATTATATGTTCTATTTAGATTTGCAACGTTCCCATATCTAATAACAAATCCATTAGGTAATTGGATTTTCATACGTTGTAGAAGAGAGTCTATTTTCGATAAAATGCTATCAATCATTACATTGGTGGGCGCAGTAACTAGAATAGGAAAATAATCATCTTTTAAAAGATCAAAGCAACAATGTGAAATAACCGTTGATTTTCCAGTACCAGGTGGCCCTGTTACTGGAACTGTCTTTTCAGAGTTTATTCTATATCTTGCTGTCTTTTGCTCTAAATTTTCAATTTCATCAAAGGATGGAAAAGTGAGATCAGTATTCATTTTACTTTATGCCACTCCATTGATCTCAAGTAATTACCTTCATTCTCATACCTGAATTATTTTTCCCTTGACTAACATTTTTTTTCTTTAATACTATATCATCAGCATAGGAAGAACATCTAAAGAAGCTATCAAGAAATTTCATTGATGTTAAGCCACTACTAAAGTTAAATCTATCAATAGTAAAAGATGCTTTATCCCTATTGTCATACAGAAGATAATACAGATCATCTCTGTAAAATTCAAGAGTAATTGATTTTCTATCAATATCAATTTCTCTTATAACTGCATTAGGATTGCTCCCTAAATTTGGGTTGCCATCAGAAATAGTCACATGTTCACCTATACTAAAATCTAAAAATTTGTCAAAAGATTCATCGCCTAGTAAAATAATTTTTCCTTTATCTAAATCGATAGATGAAGTATCAATATACAAATTTGTAATAGCAGATCCTTCTCTTTGTCTTTGCTCTGGAGATTGTAAAACTACATATGCTTTCCATCTATCATCAAGAGAGACCTCTTCTCTTATTCTTTTTGAAAGATTAAATTCTATGTTTCTTTTTATCCTCTCATTTTCTGATAATTTATTATTATT
This sequence comes from uncultured Nitrososphaerales archaeon, assembly GCA_963840085.1. GTDB lineage: Archaea > Thermoproteota > Nitrososphaeria > Nitrososphaerales > Nitrososphaeraceae > TH1177. The sequence continues at coordinate 5,289 of CAWIYT010000060.1, read as the reverse complement.
AACAAATGCCCAATTTAAGCATCCGTTGCGCAATGGGCATTTAGGACAAAAGCCAGTTATTTGTGGAGAAATCTTTGACTTCCATATTTGTACATATTTATCTATTATTTCTAATACTTTTGGAAAATCAAACTTTTTTCTATTACCATCTTTATCCGCAAATTGCCATGTATATTTTGGGGTTTTTTTTAAATTTAATGTTTGCATAATTAAAAGGGCTTCGGCATCTGCCTGAAGGTTCCAAATCGCAGTTCTTTGTCGATAATTTCCTGTTTTTATTTGTACTATTTCTACTGATTCTTTTTCTAGATTAACTAAATCATCTGCAGATACATAAGAAGAATTCAAATATTGATTTTGGTTATAGCAATTAAGTTGTTCTTCTCTTTCTTTTTTTGTAAGCTTAATTTTAAGTAAATCAAGTCGTCCTTCTAGTGGAATTTTGGTATTACGAATTGTAAATTCGGGTCTAAACAGAATTTTTTTATTTTCTTCTTCTTCTGCAAAAATCTGATCGATTAGTCGATCAGATCTTATTTCCAAATCATCTAATATAGAAGGCAAAGGATTTTCTATATTTGAAATCATAAAGTGTTTCCAATTGATTCTTATATCTCTTTCTGCATTGCGAATAAAAGTTTCTTTAGCTTGAGATTTTTTGGTTACAAAATGTGAAGACTTTATAGTATTACTATTATTTCTTAGAGATTGCGTAATTTCCGTTAGAGATCTTAATACAATTCTATGAATTGCATTACCTATTACTCCATCGGCAGTAAAATTATCAGATTCCATGCCAAAGAAAGAGATATTATAAGTAGCACGTTCACAGAAAGCCATATTAGCTATAGCGCTTATTCTAGGAATTACTACTGGATTTATTTGTCTTATAATATCTTTGGAAGTTAAAGTATAACCATTGCCAATACCATTATGATTGTTATCTACTATCGAGGCTATATTTGTATTTGAAGAATTAAAAACAAAAGCATCAGTGCTTGAATTGATATTCTTAACATTGTTATTGGCCATGTTTATATCAGTACTATTTTTAGGGTGTGCACTGAAATCGTTATTTATCAAACATCTTCTCCCTAAGAAGGATTTTTATTATTGTTAATTTTTAGTGAATTATCATAAATTGAAATATCCGAATCTATGAGAGAATATGTGTCTGTTGAAAAGAAATCTTCGAGTTTTGAATAAGATGGTTTTGGTTTTTTATCTTTATTTAGTTGTTTTATTATACGGATAGTTTCTTCAATAAACCACTTTACTATGATAAAATTTTCGTAATTGATATTTGCTTTACAGTTAATAATTCCCTGTTCATTTATAGTAATCTTTGGTACAGATTTTCTAAATCTTATTCCTGTAATACCAATTGATGGTTTTAATGTTATATTCTCTATGTGGTCACCATTAATAATGCGATTCTTTATTTCTTCATTAACTTCTTCTAACCTTAAATCATATTTTCCTCTTCCTGAATAATTAGCTGAAATTGTCTTCCCTCCTATTTTTATAGATGTTATCTGGCTTTGATTTGTTGGCCAATAGTCATAGAGAGAGACAAGTAATTGTTGCATAATACTAGCTGATTCATTATAGATAAAATCACAAATCTTGTAATTTTTCTTAAATCCTATTGCTTTTAAATAATTGGAAAGAAAGTCATGAGCCTCATCTACGTATTTGACTTTACAAACTAAAATTATGTTACCATTTGCAAAGGTATTTGCATCAATGATATATTTTAACTTTTGAGATTTAATGGTTGTGGTCTGTTGAGTTACTTGACCTATTTTTCCTTTATCAGTTACATTCTGACTTATAATTTCATCAAGAATTTCATAATAAGGAATTGCCAAAACTTTGAGATTTAAAATAGAAGGAATTGCATAGCCTGACTGATAATTATTAGGTTCAAAATGGAATGGTTCTTGTAAAAGACAATCTGTAAGGATTCTAAATGCAGAATCAAAGTCAGAACTATCATAATTATATGTTTCCCCTTTATGTACAGGTTCAATGAATCTAGAACTATTAGATGGATAAATATTATTGATTCTAAATGGAAAAATTGAAGAAAATTCTACTTCATTTCCTTGGTTATTGAAGGATTGCAATTCTTATACATCTCCAATGCTTGAATCAATATTTACCATTTCCTTTGCATCAGATTCATTTTTTCTCTCTATTTCTACTGAATCTAAATCTATCAGTTCTACTGCGCATCTGATAGGTTTTTGTATAGTATAATAAACTCGTAGTCCTATACGGTCTTGCTTGATTATATTCTCATTAATCAAATCTTTGAAATGATAAGCAAGAGTAGATCTTGCCATATTTGAGAATTGAGAAATGATTCTTTTTTCGCTCTACTCTTTCCCCATCAATATAATACTGTCTTAGAATTTCAACTAGAATCTTATATTTAGTACCATCTAAATTTAAGGTTCGATCTACAATTTTTTTAGCTAAAGCGAAGCCTTCAATATATGCTACTCTTTCAATAATTTTTCTTTCTATTTTGTTAATATTGGCTTGATAGGCCATCTTTAAGCATGATAGAATAAAGAAACTTGTTAATCCAGGTAATCCAAGAGAGTAATTAACTATTTGATCTAAAGAATAATCATCAAACAAAGTTAACTGTTTGGTATTTGATTTTAATGTATTTCTTGTAGATTCTAGGATAATTTTTATTATTTCTTCTTCTTCCCTTATACCAAGCCAAAAAACATCTCCAAATATTTTTTTTAGTCTTTCATTGGTTATTATATAAGAATATGTTAAATTTGTAATGCAGTAGATAAAAGTCGGAATCTTAAATCCATCGAATCTTATTGCATTGCAATATTGTATTGCATGTGAAATGAATGAATCTGCATCATCAACAAGAATTATTCTACTATTATGGAAATCAACCTCTTTTATCCATTGTTGAAAATTATCAATTCTATCGGAATTCTCGTCATTTTCATCTTCCTCTGCTGAAAATCCAGACCATCTATCCGATGCATTAACATATAAAGAAAAATTTTCATTAAAGCCTTTATTTAAGAAATTTTCTATTATTTTTAAGATTGTTGTTCTACCAGAACATTCTGGACCTACTAAAATAAGATGTCTTTCGTTTTTATGGCAAGCACCTATTCTTTCAGCTAATTTAGTTATTATGATTCTGGTACTTTTAACTATTTGTTTTTGATTGTTTATTAAGATACTGGGATCAAAAGGATTACCAATAAAATCGAAAAAGTCGAAAAAGTTTGATTGTGATTGTCCTCTTACTATACCTCGATTAAAAGCTTCTTTAACCGATAAATGCAAATTTTCTTCATTTTCAATTGGCTTAGACAATTAGATTTTTTCGACTCTATCGACTTTATAGAACTTGGATTAGTATAAAGTTTTCTATAAAAATGATCTTTATTTTACAGCATTTAGCATCTATTGAAATGATTTAAGGTGAAAAATATCACCGATATTAATTTAATGATAAAAATTATCTTATTTCAAATGATAAATTATTGACTAGGGAAAGTATTGTACCATAAAAACGACGTAATTTTTTGCATGTATACTTTTAAATGAAAATACAAATAAATCCTAAATCCCTACTTTGCAGGTTTTGAGTTGCCTAATTCAAAAAAAGATTTATGGAAATCTAACAAAGAAGCGAAACCATTATTTAAAGCAGAATATGTAGAAGAATTATCAATTAAATGGAATTATTATCTTATAAATGGATTATTGGTGTATGATTGCGATTTTTGTAACACAATAGGAGTCATTATTCGCTTAGCAGATAATCCATGGGGCCCTTGGTCGTCACCAAAGATAATCTTTGATGCAAAGGACGAATATAGTAAATTTATTTAGTCCAGGAAACGATAACATTTATGATAAAGGTCACAATAGTCCTTCTAACTGGGGAGCTGTATATGGACTGTACCAGATAACTCCATATTCTACGGGTATAAAATATCGTTATACAAAAATATACTTTATCTTGCCTAGTTGGAATCCTTATCAGGTAATACAAATGTCGTCAATAATTACTAGTGATGGAGAAAAATCCCCAAGCCTTGTGCCGATAACATAAATGATAGAAATGATTGAAAATATACCTATATTTTTGTTTTATTGGCACATTTAGTCCAAATAAATAATATTTGTTTTAAAAATTACCTACTATATAGACATATATTCATTTGATGTTGAAAGGTCACAATTTTATTCTCTTGAATTATGAAAGGAATTTTGAATTTTTGCAATTAATTAGCAATATTATATATGATAATAATAAAGCTGATATCTATGCTATGTTTTGTTAGAACTCATACTAACATACGACTATGACAGATATTATTGATCGGCTGTATATTCTTACTTCTAAGTTAAGTATCATATTTTAGGCCAACAACCAAAACATCTTACATACCGTCTTACATTACATAATAGATTATTTTCTGTTTCGTAGTTGTAATTGGCACATACATCTTTCTTGAGATTCCTGTTTACTCTTGTCTCAACAGGATTCAGGAATGGTGCACGTGTTGGTAGAAATAATACAGTTAGCCAGTATGACTGTCTTTCTATAAACTGTTTTGTCTTTTTGCTTACATGAAATGATACATTGTCTATTACAAGTATGAACCTCTTGATACTTCTCTTTAGGAACATATCTCTTGATGCTGTTTAGATGGTTTATGAAATCATTGCTGTTTCTTGTCTTGCTTGTATTGAATTTGATTCCATTTAGTGGATAAAGAAGTGTTATGAATACATTGACTTTATCGTTAGATCCTTTATGGAGTATCTTTTGCTGTTCCCCTCTTCTCATATTATGTTCTTGTTATGTATGGTTGAAGATGTAACCACGTTTCATCTTCAAATCCCAGTAGAATTTTTTTTAAAAAGAGCAGAGGATACTTTCTTGTATCTGTCTATCTTTCCTTTCTTTTCCTCATAATCGATGCCTTTCTCCAGTTCAGGTTTTGGTTGTTTGTATACTATGCCCATATCTTGAATTATTCTCCATCATGTTTGCATTGGACTGACATTCATTTCCAGTAATGTTGAGAGATATGTAGGGGAAAGCCTAATACTCGAGCAGGTATTTTTGAGATAGCCAAATGTCCTGGGTGATTTGTTCAATACTATGTCTTTTACCATCTCTTTGTTTTTGTGAGTAGATATTACTGGCTTTCTACCTGCATTCATTCTCTTGTTTCTTATACCATCCAAACCGTGTTTTCTGTAATTGTTAATCCAGTTGCT
>CAWIYT010000059.1:0-16433 GCA_963840085.1 uncultured Nitrososphaerales archaeon | reverse complement strand
TAAATTCTATTTTAGCCAATAAGAGTGTTCTATTACCAAAAATAAATTTACTTCTTTAAGAAATAATTTAATATGATATTGATGAATAATATAAAGTATATTCCAATTTAATTTGATGTTATCTTTTCTGCTATAATATAATTAGGATTAACATGGCACTCAGAGAATAGTCAATTAATTTTGAAACGATTTTGTAGTTCTATAATAGTAATAATGATGATGCATCAAATAGATGTATTTCTGACGTTAAAGTACCAAAAACTAGAAAGATTGATGTATGAATATATCCTTTAATTTAGGGTCTATTAATATATAATAAATAATCTAGTAATATAATAATTAGGAAATATTAATTGATAATATAATAAATGAATAAAAATACTATTTGTTATCATCTTTTTCTTTTTGAGTTATGATATTAACACCTTTTCTGATTTCTTTTTTTATTGTATCTGATAATTGTTTATTTTCTTCCTCTTCATCTTCTTCAGATTTTCCAACAATGTTTGATTCATCATCATAAAATTCATTTTCCCCTTTACTATTAATTGAAGACATTTAGTATAATTTATTCTGACGATAATTTTTATTTCTTTAAATTGTTTCTTATATAACTATTATAAGGAAATATGTATATAGATATACTGGTATTTCAATTCTTCTTACTTTAGAGATTGAAAGAAACTCTGTTAACCTAGAAATATTTTTTATTTCCTTAAATTGTCAATTTGTTTATTGCATTATTCTAATCAAACTCGAACCTGATTATTTTGATTAATCCATATTTCGTAAGTATGAAATTTATAAAACATTCACCTTTTATATTTAGTTTTTTTCTGACTTCTTTAGTATGCTAATTCTTGTGCCTTCCAAATATTCCATGATATGCCATATTTTTATCCATAACCATGAAAGTAATTACCGGCATACAACTAAAAATGTTAAGAGAACATTTATCATTAGAATTTAAATGAAGACAATATAAAGAGAATATTCTAGTAGGCATTTTTTCATATTAAAACTTTATTTTCTAGATATGCCATAGAAATTCATGTTTCTTTTTTTCTTCTTCGCTAAAAAGTTCTTTATTACAGTATGTGCATTTATAAAAAGGAATTAGTTTAATTGATTCAAGACCCATTCCACTAATTTTTTGATAGCGATTTCTTTTATAATTTCCTATTAATTCTTTCAACGTATAATTCCATCCATGTTGTAGGTCTTTGATATTATCTGTTTCTGCAATTGGATGTATGTATTTCTCATTAGGATTAGTTGATGCAATAAATTGTGCATTATCTATTTTTGAATCTGAATCAAATAATAAACATATAGCATACTCATTACCTTTATCATTTGTCCAAAGTTGAATTTTTTTATGAATAATATTCTTTTTACTAGCGATTTTGTTAACTTTGTCAATATGAATTTTTAAATTTTTTATTTTTTCTTTATTAACAATATCATCAGAATTGGCAGAAGACAATATTATACTCATATACCAATATTAACAATTTTATTTAATCTTATTCAAATTTGAATCAAAACAAACTAATTAATATAGATATAATAATTCCGACAGTAATAGTATTTGTTTAACACTCGAAGATATCTTTATAATATAAGGCTTCTTGAATTAAGAAAATAGATTTAGCTTTATATGTCCTATTTCTAATCTATGGTCATTAGATTATTTGAAAGAAATAGAGAATATCCACCTTTATAGTAATATATTCTCTATGTATTTGTACTTTCTTTTTGGTCTCTGTTTATGGAATACATCTAAGGCATTAGTAATATTTAGAGACGAAAAGAAAGATTATATTTCTGTACGGATTTGGATTCAGGGATAAAATTTGCAGATTATTCAACTTACAAAAGAAAAAGAATTATTTCATTCATCATAGATAGTTGAAACCGTTATTTAAATTGGAATCAGTATCACTAGTTATGGTTTTATATCGAACCAATTCATAGAACTATATTGGCAATATGTATTTCTGATAAAAGAGAATATATTTGTAGCAGAGAATTTCATTAGGTCCTTAGTTGAAAAATATGGTATAGGCAGCCAGTTTACACAGATGGTGGTACTTGTATTCACATGTGTGCAATTTTGTGCATCTAAAATATAGATTACATTCACTGCTGGAAAGGAGTTTGATTGAGAGAGTAATGCAATATTTCAATAAGGATAGAACTGAATCTTTTGATGATTACTATATCCATGTATTTACAAGAATAATAATTGTGATCTATCACATGTATACAATTGGATAAAGTTGTTTTATATATTTTTATAATTCAGAAATTATAAATAAAATTTTATTTCCTGTGAATGGAGGTGAATTAATAAGTTACCGGAGCCACTTTTACCACATATTTTCTTCATTCCATCATTATTTATTCTGAAAACTGCTTTTACAAGATCTTTACCATGTAGATTCACAAAATAACTATTAACTTTTGAAATTACTTGCTTTGTTGCACAACTATGAAAATCGATAATATGATACAAGATTTTGATAGGAACAAATTGTCAATATTGATTCTCCATATAACTGAAGATTCACTTTTTTAATCAAAATTGACGAAAATCATAGTTGTGCAACAAAGCAAAATTACTCTATTATTATAATCAACTATTTTTTTCCAAGAATTATATTTTGTGAAATCAAATGGTTCTATTTGTTCCTCCAAGTAATTAATAGAATAATTAATCCATGAATCTTTTGCCCAAATTATATGCAATAATGTATCTTTGAGCTATAACCATACAGTGTTATAATTTTTAGCCATTCAATTCTAATTTTTTTGAAAAAAAGTGTTATAATTTTGTCTTACCAAATGATTATAATCATAGATTTCTCTAAAATCTGATATATTCAAACATTCTTTTATTAGCCAGATATAATAAATTATATTTTATTATGCTTCTTTGAAATACAAATTTGTATCAATACTTTATAATTTTATAATAAATAAAATTAAAATATAGGGTTTACTTATCCCACCTATATGTCATATAAACCCTTCAAACGTATATTATTTTATATTCATGAAATATATTTGATAAAGAATAATAATCATATGTTTTAATTTTAGTTGAAGAAAGCTGTAATCTTTGATATGGATGGTGTATTGATCAATTCTATGCCATTTCATTATAAAGCTATGAGTATTGCACTTCAAGAAATAACAAACATTGATTTAGATAAAAGAACATTTTATTTGCTTGAAGGTATGCCTGTTGCAGAAATGGCATTAGAAATACTCAGACTTAACGGTTATAGAATTAATAAACGCGATCTACAATGTATTGGAGAAAAGATTGCACAAAGAAAAAAAGAAATATTTAGAAAAATGAATGTTATTCCAAAATCTTACGACAAAGTAAAGGAATTGATAAATAACGAATTAAATAATTGCTTAAAAGCTATTGTAAGTGGTTCTTCTAAGAATGAAGTTGAAACGATTATTGATAAAAATTTTGGAAAAGACAAATTTAATGTAATAATTAATGGTGATGACTTTGAAGGTAGAGGTAAACCTAATCCTGCTCCATTTAAATCAGCGATAAATAAACTAAATATCAAATATTCTTCTAATAATATAATAATAGTTGAAAATGCACCATTAGGAATCATGTCAGCAAATGCAGCAAATATTCCATCTATTGTTATATTAAATAACTCACCTCTTGAGGCATCAGACTTTGCAGGTCTAATTTCAAATGATAAAATATTCAAAGACATTAAATCAGTAAGTGATTATTTAAGAAACTGGTGTTATTATCATAATTAAATGTGTATACATATAAGAAATTTATATATTGGATTATTTAGGTTGGGTAGACACCATCTTACAATAATCATCTTTACATATTTATGCATATTATAAGCAATACATCTGAATACAAGTTTTCTGTTCTTTGTTCTTAATCTTGTTCTACTAATAGTATGTAGTATTTTAGATTTGTCTTTTAATTCATCAAATTCTTCTTTTTCATGTCTATTAAAGTATCTATAGGAACTTATTCTGGACATGTATACAGTTTACAGATGTGATTTACTTATCTTCCATCAATGTAGTTTATACCGGATATACTATTTTCTTATCTTTTCTAGATCTCATTCATACTGAATATGGTGAACATTCCTTACTATTCTCAAATATGAGTGTAACAGATCTTATGTTATAGAATAATATACTCTAAATATAATAGTCATTATAAAAGTAAAAGCTATTTTCATAATTTACAATTAACTTTGGATAAAAATTATAAAAATATATTTATTTTAATGACAATAAGGTTTTGCCCATTCTTCATTTGAAAATTCTGATATCTCACAATATCTAGAATATATTACTGCCAAATTATTTTCCATTAATGCTTTATTGATATTTATGCCATCGCAATAAACAATACCGACTTCTCTGCCATATCTGTCACCTCTACGCTGTCCATCATCAATATCAACTTCACCATTTTTATTTAGACATAAATTTTGGACTAATTTCTTTGCTTCCATATATCCTTCTTGTCCACGTTCAGGTGTATTTACCAATGACAACCTTATTCTGTTATCATTGATATCTAGCGTATCACCATCAACAACGTAATTGACTATTCCTTCAAATTCTATATTCTCTTGTTCTTTCTGATCCTTTATATAATTTGAATTGTATAATGTATAAAAAGATATAATAATAATTAATACACTAACAACAATAAAAAGTAATAACCTTGTATTTCTTTTAGCAATCATAATATACTTTTAAATTAATATTTTTGATTATATTACTATTTTTAAAAACTTTCTCTAATTGATTGTTTATTATTATTCAAACTACGTCATCATTTATCTCAATATTACTTTTTGTTTGTTACAATAACCTTTTATTTTATTATTATTTTATAATGGCAAGAAAGGATGAAAGCAAGAGTAATTGCTTTAATATCTACAACTGCTATGTTGCGTAACTCATTTAGATAATCATCTATTTTCTGTTACTAAGGTAAATTATGTAACAGTTATACTTTGAAACCAGTTATACAATGATACTTTTAGTATCATTTCTTTTATCATGTTCTCAAATCTTATTGCAGTAACATACTCACCAAACATTCTCTTGATACAAGAAAAGACAGATTCGATAATCCATCTCTGGCCATAGCTAACGCTATTCTTCCATTCTTCTAGATTAGTTTTCTGTGATTGTACATTCTTGTTTCTGAGATAGTTATTGATTCTTCTTTCTATACTTGACATTCTTTCTTACCTTAATTGCTGGTTGGATTCTCTTAAATGATAGAAATTGAAAATTATTGTTACTGTCATAGGAACCATCCATGATAGCAGTTTCTATTACCTTGTTCTGTTTTATTGTTATATCATCTATCAATTCTGGCAGTACTTTACCATCATGTACTTGTTCACTGGTTACTTTTAGTGATAGTACCCTTTTCTTCTTGATATCAACTGCTAGATGTATCTTAAGATATCCTCTTTTTACATTCCACCTGTGTCTTATCCATTCTCCTCTGTTTGTAACTTTAATACCGGTAGAATCAATTGCAATTACAAAATAGTCATCATGTTGTAAACTAGATTTGGTGGCATCATCAGAAATCTTGATATTTAATAGGTTTATTCTTCTACAAATCCTGCTATAATCTGGAATTGATGATGGTAACGTATTTGCAGCATGTGCTCGTACTATGCCCTCAGTTTGTCTGTATGGTAAATGAAAGTATGCTCTCATATATCCAAGTAGTTTGATAAATGAATCTGGATATACAAATTTTCTACCTTCTTTTCCTTGATTCATCTTCTCTAGTTCATAATCCCAGTTATCTATAACATCAAAATCAAGTAATATCTCACCACGTTTAACTAGAGATTCATTGTACTTCTTCCAGTTCACATGATATGACTAGAATAGGTTAGCTAAATGTGTTAGGAATGATGAGTTGCGCAACAAAGCACTTAAAGCAGTTAAAAAACAACAACAACAAAAACAACAAAAACAAAAGAAGAGCAGGTTCATTGAGGCTCATGTATATATTACCAATATATAATGTCCTCTAGTCTGGTTTTTCAGTCAAAAGAACTCCAGACAGAACCCCATTAAGTTCTTAGACAATATAGTTATATAAAGTAAATATAAATAAGATTTGCAAATTGATCTATTTTTTTAATTAATAGTTAATATATTACTTTAGTGAGTGATTTATCTCACTTTACAAATCTTACTAAAAGAAGTATTAAATAATGTGGATACAAAATATTTTTACACTACAATAATTTCGCTAACCTGTATTGAGAACCATAAATACAAATAGCCACACACAAAACCTCGCCATAGCCTTCTACTACTATTGACTGACTCATAGATAGATGATAGAGGGCTATGGCTTTTACTATTAATAGCAATAATGTCCTCTATTACATTAAAAATATTGATAACTCAAATATCAAATTAATCTTTTTTATAATGTTTTTAATTATTTCTAAATTTTACTTAGATTCTTATTTGCTAATCAAACTGTCATTTGATAATTTAAAATGATTTAAGAGCCTATCCCAAAATTATCCTCCTGTAAATAATAATACTATTTGCTAGTTAGTTGCACAAGACCAAGATAGTTTTTATCCTTCTTTTCTCATACCTTGTAAATAACTTCCTAAATCTATTGTTGTGCCATGAATTTGTTCTTTCTACAACCCATCTTCTTTCTGGATGTTTTTTTTATAAAATATTCTTTTCTCTCTTCTGTGTCGTATATGTGTAGTATGTATCCTCTCTTGACAATTTCTTGTTCTATTTCTTTGGAATGATATGCTTTATCAAGGCACAGGTTCTGTTTCTTTTTATCTTTTGGTTTGGATGATGATGGTCTTTTGATAACCATGCTGTCAACTGTTTCAATTGCAACAGTGACATCATAGGAGTATTTGCAGATGTTATAACAATAGCAGATAGTGGAATACCTTTTTTATCTGTTGTAAGAATATGTCTTTTGGTACCTAATTTACTTCTATCTATAGTAGGATTATGTCCAGTCATCGCCCCCCCCCAAAGGCGATTTTACTGATATACTATCAAGTGATTGCTACCAGTTCCATTTGATTCCCTTTTTGTTATCGTATATTTTTAGTAATCTAGCCCATAATTTGCTAAATACACTAGACTGTACCCATTGTTGAAATCTTCTATGGTATGTTGAACCAGAACCATGCTCTTTGGGTAACATTTTCCACCGACATCCAGTTCTCAAGACAAACATGATACCATCAAGTACTTTTCTATAAGGAATAATTGGACGACCTATGGGGTTCTCTGGTTTTTCATCAGGTAAAATATTTTTAATTTCATTCCATAGATTGTCTGGAATACGTATAATTGTTCTAATAACATGTTGCTGCTGTTTCTGCTTCCTTTTTTGTTCAATTGTAGTATAAATAAAGATGATAAAAAGGAGGAGCTATATTTCTATCTATTTTTAGGATAGGCTCTAAGTATAATTACAAATAAACAATTTTCTTTTTAATGGTCATTATAATATTAATATTAATATTTTTTATCTCAAATTCTAATATCATTTAATAGTTATACCATAATTATTATTTTTTAACTTCATTTAGACTATGATAATTAATTAAAATTCATAAATAGTATTGTTCTTATTGTTATTGTTTAAAAAAACTAACCTTAAATCTCATGGTCAATGGATGATAATAATAACAATTTACATATCATCATTGGCTTTTTTGATATGATATTTGTCTCCAATTCGTAAATAATTTAATTACTATTATTTGTTAACAAAACAAAATGGTAGTTGTACTCTATCGTAACATGGTCGCAATCGGCTGTGTTAATTTAAGGATAATTGATCGCATTCCACGAGAAATGGAATCTTATTTGTTGTAATGGTAGTATTATATATGCATATACGAATATCTTGATCCAATTGTATACATGTTGTAGATCACAATTTTGTTTATTGTTATTACATGGATAGTAGTCATCAAAACATTCAGTTCTATCCTTGAAATACTGCATCATCCTTTCAATTAGACTCTTCTCTAAAGAAGAATGCAATCTATGTTTTAAATGTAAAAAAGTACAGGTTTGTTATGGATACCATGTTCCACTATCTGTGTAAACTGTTGTATGTCTACCATATTTATCAACTAATGATCTAACTAATAAAATTCTCTGCTACAAACATATTTCTTTCATCTGAAATATTAATACCAAGCACAGATTTATGAATTGGTTCAATACAGATCCATAACCAATAATGTTGATTACCAATCTGCATAACAGTTTCATCTATTATAAAAGCAGATACTCTTTTACGTTTATAGATCTGATATGAACCAAACCTTTGTATCCAATCCCATACAATACGTAACTTCTGTATTTTCATCTTTGAATGGTTCCAATCCTCAAGAAGTATTTCGTAGACTAAGACCAATAAGAAAGTACAAATACAAAGAATACATTACAATAATTGTGGATGTTCTTTATTTCTTTCAAATAATCTAATTATTACCATAATAGATTAAAAATAGGACATTCACAGCTAAATCTATTTCCTTAACTTAACACAGCCGTAATAAGTATATGGTCTGAACGAAAAAATACTGCATTATAATGGTAAACAATTTACGTCTACAATATTAAGACACTTTAAAAGATGTAACAACATAAAAGACCAATCTATACCTTTTGAATATCCATACAAGTACAGAATAAAATTAAGGCATACAACAAAAGATAGTAAAAAATGAATTTTTAACAGTAGAAAATATTCCCAATAAAGAAGATAAGAGAATTTGTTCCCTGTTTGTTAAAGCATACAATGATGAAATAAGAGAATATGGTGGTATTCAAGGTTATACTCTATCTACTGAAATATTTCTTATCAAAGAAACATTAAATAATTCTACTAGTTGTAAGACAGTTAGGCAGATAAAAAATATTACCTATGTTGGTAAGTGAATCTGTTACTCATTTATGTAAGTACAACAGTTAGATATTATCTGAATATAGATATCTTGAAAAGTATGATATAGCTAAATTACTTTGATTTTTATAATAATATCTTTTTCTGAACATATAGAAGTAATTTTTAACTTTCTTCACTTTTGTGAAGTTCTCTATCGAAATTATTGAAGAAAATTATCTCATCTAGATCAGGCTAACTATAATTTCAATTTGTCATAAATCCTAGTAAGAATAATTTCCTTTATAATTATTATGATTCAAAAACTAATAAAAATATTTTATAAGATTTAAATCATTTGTTGTTTAATAGTTATTAATGATTTGGACAATAATATCCATAATTGTAGGAATAATAATTTTGGTTCTGTTATTGAGATTTTTATTTGGAATAATATAGAGAGTGGATATAAATGATGAATTTTACATCAAAATTTATTCAATCTGCACTTGCTCTTTCATTCTCCAAGGTAGAAGAAATCAAAAATAACAGGATTAAAGAGTTACTTGAAATAAAGTCAAAGATTAAAAAGGATCCTATAGTAGTAGAAAATTGGTTTGATAATGAAATTAATAAAATAATAAATATAACAGAAAGTAATTCCTCTATTGATATTAAATCTCTAATAAATAATATAAAATAAATTATTTAAATTGATTTCCACATATATACAGAATATAATTTTATTCTTTATTGTAATTGAAAGAATAAAATAATAAATGCCTTTTCAAAACTAGAAGATGACTATTTGGACTATGTTAACTTAACGATATTGATTTAGCTATTTATGTCCTATTTGAATCTAATCTAGTATGCAAATTAGATGTGAAAAGAACAGGACATCTATTATTGTAGTAATGTATTCGTTGTTGTATCTATTTTTTTGGATTTGAGTTTAAGAAATAAATCTAAAGCATTACAATTATTCACCAATCGAAGTTACGTTTACATATGGAAATGGATTCAAAGGTTTAGTCTATTTCTAGTCTACAGAAGGAGATAAATCTCTGCTTTTATAATTGATGAAAAACATTGATTAAGATTGGCAGTCAAAAAGTATGGCTGTGGGTTTGTATAGAACCAATATATAAAATAATTCAATAATTCTAGGAATTCATCATTCACAAGCACTAAACATGCTAGTATTATCATCATTTTTAAAATCTTTGATACAAAAGTATGGAAAACATATACTGTATATTCAGATGGTAGTATTTGGTATCCAGAGGCTTGTAAGGTACTGAGATTGAAACACTATATACATTATTCGCCACTGGAACAGAGTCTGATTGAAAGGGTAATGCAGTATTTCAAAGATAGAACTGAATCTTTTGATGATTTTACTCTATCCATGTAATAGTAAAAGAGATTGTGATAATAGTCATGTGTGTAACTGGATAGAACTATTTGTATCAATGTACAATAATACCATATAGTAGCAAAGAACAATCCTGTTCTAACAAAGATGATAATATCTTAAGTTTACAGAGCTATTTTATTAAATTTGTAATTTTCTTCTATTATTTTAACTAAATTATACGCAATTCTTACCATTAAATCTTTCATTAACCTAATTTAACCTAAACTTAAGTTATAATATTATTTTAATTAAATAAAGATTATATCATACTTTAACCTAATGAATACATATCAATGTCATAAAAGAAAGGCTGGTCAACTGTACTAATAAGAGAAGATGTCAAAAACAATTTATTAAATTTATATAATAACAATAAAAAAAATGGACCATCCAATCAAAAATTCACAAATCATTTGGCGAGATGATATAAAAATTGGATATAAGTTAGATATTGCTTCTTTCATCCAAAAAGAAATAGAATCTAATTTAATATCTACAAGTTCTGTTATTGAGCCATTTAGTATTATATAAAAAAATAAAGCTGTAGTCTTTAGTATAGATGTCAAATATCAAAATAGGCTAAAGAAAAAAGCAATACTATTTCTATTCATAACAAATAATACTAGTGCATTATACAGTTACATACATATTTTATAAGAACTTTGACAAGACCCTATAATAGAATAAAGTTAGTAATGCATTTACAATAGATAATAATAAATACATTAGACTTTTCCCTAGGTAATTGAATTTTATTGTTCCATATCGCAACTGAAATTGGAAATTTTTTCGATTTTGTTAGATCAGATAATGAAGGAAAAAAATTCATTTCCTGATAATTTAGTTAACTTTGATTTATTCTAATTTTATTTTATGACTATGTAAACAATCTTAATATGAGCCTTTTATTTTATCTTAACCAGTGAGTCATAGCGAAAAGGGATTACCAGAAAAATCAGTTAATAAATTTAAGAAGATCAAAGATTATGGATTTCCATTAGGAATTATGGCCATATCTCTTATTATTGTTTATATATTATGGTCAGCTTTCGGATACATTGGGCCTACCTTTTCTCGTGACGTTTTAACACATCAACAAGAAATGCTTCGTGAAAAATATAAACTACCCCCTTTGGAAGAAGAGACTGGGGTAGCTAGTGAAATTCCTCCTTCTCTTCGCGAGGTAATGAAATCAAATACAACGAAAACTTCCAATGGCCAAGTAGAAATCACAACACAACCAACAACTACAAACACTACTACATCTGAATCATCAGGTAATGCTACTACTTCTGGATCAATTCAACAAGGACAACAACAGCAACAACCACAAGCAACAGGAGGAACAGCTGATGTTACATTGACAATTCTTGAAGGTTCTTCAATACAGGGAAATCCTTCCTTTGAACCAGATGAACTAAAGGTCAAAAAAGGCGATACAATACTTGTTAAGAATGTCGATACGATGCCTCATACAGTTACAAATGGTAAAAGTTCAACAGATGTAAATTCAGGCAAGCTCTTTGATACCAGCATAATTATAGGAGGAGAATCAACAGTATTAGAGACATCAAACATTGATGCAGGAACATATCCATTCTATTGTATGATTCATCCATACATGACAGGAAGTCTAACAGTAACATAATTTCAAATATTAAATATTAACTTAATTATTTTTAGGTAAATTTACAAAATTTAACCTAATAAGATTTCTCTAGGTTTATTCCTCTGATATTGTTATTATGTATTTTCAGTTAATTGATGGAATACAATTAACTATTTTACTATACATCATGGTGATTGTATATTAAGTTTATTTAGAAAATCTCTACTGATAATAAAAATCCCTTTTATCTATTTGGCCTTGTAATATCCCAATAAATTTTTGAATGTAGTTAATTAAATAGTATTATGATTAAACTCTATAACGCCTGGTATGTCTAAGATGTCTATTTCGGCTGCCATTTCTTTAGCCTCTTGAGTTTCGTCATTCTTATTATCCATACAAATGTCATAAAATTTACACCAAGGACATTTTCGATTTCTTATTTTTTCTGAAAGTCTTGGTAATATGGAAACATCTCCATTCTCTAAGGCTTTGAGAAAAAGATTCTTTCTTCTACTCATTTCATTTTTTAAAATCTCCCTTGTAACATCATTAGTGGGTAGACATACTTCCCAACTTTCTATTTCAGCAGATTTTGCATTAAAGGGCCTGAAAAAATAATCTCCTTGAGAATCACTTTTAATCCATTTTAATTCTTTCATATTGTATTTGATAGAAATAATTCCTTTTTCTATTCCTGTTATTACTAGATAATATAGTAATTGTCTTAAATATGATTTAAATTTATCATCAGTAACATTTAATCTGTTCTTACTCATTGTATCCTTTAATTCAACAATAATATTGGAATTCATTATATCAGGGCGTCCAATCAATCCATCCATTTCTAATTCTGATTGTGATACTCCAAGATTTGCAAGACTAGTAATAACAAATTCACTTGCCTCCCCTCTTACAAAATGCTGTACAGTTTCATTTGTTATAATATCTAATTCAGGAAATTTACGAGCATAATATTGCTTTCTTATGCATGTAGTAGGAATAATATCTGATACATGAATCTTATTATCTAATCTCCTTCTCTGTTCATATCTTTCCTTAAGTTTATTTTGTAATAGAGTCGTAAATTCTTCATTTTTGCTTATTCTTATTGTCATGTCTACTTCTTCCTTCTTATATATAGAAGACCTAAATGTAATATTTAGTTTATCAAGTTAATCTAAGAAAAATTAAATTTACGAAATCCAAAGATCAGAATATGGCATTTATAATTAAATTATTTAAATATTCAGAAAAATGAAGTTGTCTAAAAATAATTTATAAAATAGAATAAATAATATCTACATTTGAGAATATCATTTATTTGATATTTTGAAATATTAAACTCATGCATAAATGTTGTAGTTAAGGAACAAAATGCTAAGAATAGTCAATTCTTGTATACACAATTTTGCTAGTAAGTTAAGTATCTCATATATCATCAACATGCATTAGTATTTTTAACATACTCTGATAGAAAGAACTTTAGCTCTGAATGTTTAGATTGATACATGTGCCCAAATCCTACATTCTGAAATTATCTGATACTCAGAAAAAGGAACTGAATAGATTCATGAAGAGTACTCGTGACAAAGAGGAATACAGAAGAGAGCGTCTGCTATAAAGCAAAAGATGAAGAAGGAGTACCTTACAGAACAATAGCCAAAAACCTTGGTGTAAATTACCGTAATGTGTATGACTGGATTTGCCTTGTTGCGCAACTCATCATTCCTAACACATTTAGCTAACCTATTTTAGTCATATCATGTGAGAAATTGGAAGAAATACAATGAATCTCTTGTTAAACGTGGTGAGATATTACTTGATTTTGATGTTATCGATAACTGGGATTCTGAACTAGAGAAGATGAATGAAGGCAAAGAAGGTAGAAAATTCGTATATCCAGAGTCATTTATCAAATTACTTGGCTACATGAGAGCATACTTTCACTTACCGTATAGACAAACTGAAGGCGTAGTACGAGCACATGCTGCAAATACGTTACCATCAATTCCAGATTATAGCAGGATTTGTAGAAGAATAAACAGATTAAATATCAAGATTTCTGATAATGATAAGTCTAATTTATATGATGATAACTTTGTAATTGCAATTGATTCTACTGGTGTTAAAGTTACAAACAGAGAGGAGAATGGATTAGACATAAGTGGAATGTCAAGAGAGGCTATCTAAAGATACATGTTGCCGTAGATATCAAACGAAAGAGAATATTATCATTACAAGTAACCAGTGAACAAGTACATGATGGAAAAATACTACCCAAATTAGTAGATGATATTACAATAAAGAATAACAAGATAATAGATATGACTATCGCAGATGGTGCATATGATAGTAACAATAATTTTCAATTTCTATCATTCAAGGGAATTAATCCTGCAATAAAAGTCAGAAAGAATTCCAGATGCAGAAAGACCAATCATTACCAGAGAAACAAGACGGTGAAAATGCAGAAAAATAATTTACAGAATTGGAAGAATAGCGTTAGCTATGGTCAGCGATGGATTGCAGAAACTGTCTTCTCCTGTATGAAGAGAATGTTTGATAGAGAATATGTTACTGCTATCAGGTTTGAGAACATGATAAAAGAAATGATACTGAAAGCATCGTTATATAACTTGTTTCAGAGTCTAACTGTTACATAATTATCAATCTCAGTAGGATAGATTTGATTATCTAGATGAGTTGCGCAACAAAGCAACTGGATTAACAATTACAGAAAACACGGTTTGGATGGTATAAGAAACAAGAGAATGAATGCAGGTAGAAAGCCAGTAATATCTACTCACAAAAACAAAGAGATGGTAAAAGACATAGTATTGAACAAATCACCCAGGACATTTGACTATCTCAAAAATACCTGCTGGAGTATTAGGCTTTTAGCTACATATCTCTCAACATTACTGGAAATGAATGTCAGTCCAATGCAAACATGATGGAGAATAATTCAAGATATGGGCATAGTATACAAACAACCAAAACTTGAACTGGAGAAAGGCATCGATTATGAGGAAAAGAAAGGAAAGATAGAGAGGTACAAAAAAATATCCTTTGCTCTTTTAAAAAAAAATTCTACTGGGATTTGAAGATGAAACGTGGTTACATCTGCAACCATACATAACCAGAACATACATGATGAGAAGAGGGGAACAGCAAAAGATACTCCATAAAGGATCTAACGATAAAGTCAATGTATTCATAACACTTCTCTATTCACTAAATAGAATTAAATTCAATACAAGCAAAACAAGAAACAGCAATGATTTCATAAACCATCTAAACAACATCAAGAGATATGTACTAAAGAGAAGTATCAAGAGGTTCATACTTGTAATAGACAATGCATCATTTCATGTAAGCAAAAAGACAAAACAGTTTATAGAAAGACAGTCATACTGGCTAACTGTACCATTTCTACCAACACGTGCACCATTCCTGAATCCAGTAGAAACAAAAGTAAACAGGAATCTCAAGAAAGATGTATGTGCCAATTACAACTACGAAACAGAAAATAATCTATTATGTAATGTAAGACGGTATCTAAGATGTTTTGGTTGTTGGCCTAAAATATGATACTTAACTTAGAAGTAAGAATATACAGCCGATCAATAATATCTGTCATAGTTGTATGTTAGTATGAGTTCTAACAAAACATAGCATAGATATCAGCTTTATTATTATCATATATAATATTGCTAATTAATTGCAAAAATTCAAAATTCCTTTCATAATTCAAGAGAATAAAATTGTGACCTTTCAACATCAAATGAATATATGTCTATATAGTAGGTAATTTTTAAAACAAATATTATTTATTTGGACTAAATGTGCCAATAAAACAAAAATATAGGTATATTTTCAATCATTTCTATCATTTATGTTATCGGCACAAGGCTTGGGGATTTTTCTCCATCACTAGTAATTATTGACGACATTTGTATTACCTGATAAGGATTCCAACTAGGCAAGATAAAGTATATTTTTGTATAACGATATTTTATACCCGTAGAATATGGAGTTATCTGGTACAGTCCATATACAGCTCCCCAGTTAGAAGGACTATTGTGACCTTTATCATAAATGTTATCGTTTCCTGGACTAAATAAATTTACTATATTCGTCCTTTGCATCAAAGATTATCTTTGGTGACGACCAAGGGCCCCATGGATTATCTGCTAAGCGAATAATGACTCCTATTGTGTTACAAAGATCGCAATCATACACCAATAATCCATTTATAAGATAATAATTCCATTTAATTGATAATTCTTCTACATATTCTGCTTTAAATAATGGTTTCGCTTCTTTGTTAGATTTCCATAAATCTTTTTTTGAATTAGGCAACTCAAAACCTGCAAAGTAAGGATTTAGGATTTATTTGTATTTTCATTTAAAAGTATACATGCAAAAAATTACGTCGTTTT
>CAWIYT010000058.1:0-4391 GCA_963840085.1 uncultured Nitrososphaerales archaeon | reverse complement strand
TAGCTAGCATCTTAGCCATATCTTCTTTTTTATCTTATTGCATAACGATATCGTCTATTTGATACTCTGAAATTTTTTTCTTAATAATATAATCACTGATATAAAATAATAAGTAAATTTAGCCGCGAATTCTCATTATAACAGAGTTCAGTAACATAATAGATAAAGTTTTTTATTTCTTTAAAAATAGTGAATTTAAGCAGAGGATAAGTTCGTTCAATCAAATTTTAAATTTTGAACTATTCTGGAAGTTTTAATATTTCTAATAATAAATTTATTCTTTTTTTTTACAAAGTCTCTTTGTTTAAGTTTTCAACTAATTCTTTTTTTATTATTGATCTTACCTAAAGTGATTTATGTATAGTCATTTATCTAATCAATAAATTTGGAATAATCAATTATTGTAATAGAGAAATCTGGACTCAATGAAAAATCTATAGTGATTAATGTTCTATTCTAATATACATTTGGCCATTTGAAAGAAATATAGAACATCCATTAAGTAGTAGTGTATTCTCTTTATCTATACTTTCTTATCGCAATGCGTAATACATACAAGGCATTAATATTTAGAAATGAAAAGAGAAGTTACATTGCTGTTTGGAAACTGGATCAAAGATTTGGTTCATTGCAGATCTATAATAAACATAGAAGAATTTCTGCATTCATAATTGATGAAACTATAATTCAGATTGTTGGTCAACACTTTTGGTTATGAATCTTACAATGTATCGTGTATTCTTATCCACATGTTGCCTGTAGATTCCAGGACTGCATTACATTTTTTTGTTCGACGATCGTATATCCTTTTAATCAGCTCTAATATTCCATCAGAAATGTTACCAAAGAAGAATTCATCCAGTATCTTTCCTCTATGATCTTTTAGCGCAGCCCTGCATTTCCTCTTTCCAACATCTATTCCAGACGATTCATTTTTTATTCATCTTCTTTTTTTGTTTTTTGTTGGCTACAACATGTGGTAAACATCCATACACTCTCTATAGGAGTGCTATGATAGCCACTTCATAAGATACGGTTCAGTGAGAGCCTCACTCTCATCCGGAGTATGTTAAGTTTGAACCTAGCGAAAATACAGGAAAAGTAAACCTAGAAGATTTTCATAGCGTCAGGTCCCCCCTGAAGGTATTAATTAAGGAATGATAGACATTTTATATTGACATTAGTCTTCAGTGTCAGACCAAAAAGTGTTTAGGAAAAGGTGACAACCTTTAGAGCCTTGCTAATCCCATATCTTTTTTTATCTAATGATATGGATTATCGTTACACTTTGTGGATCACGTTGGCTGACTATTTCATGTCTTTATATTCTAAAAGAGACGTCTGTGCTCTGCCATCATACACCTATTGTAAACAACATCCATGCCATTTTCCTTTGCTTTCTTCTCCGCCTCCTCATTGTAGATGCCTTCCTGCATCCAAATCACCTTAATGTCATCTTTTCTGTTAAGTGCATCATCTATTACAGGAGGTACATCTTCTGATTTTCTAAATATGTCTACTACATCTACCCTTTCTGGAATGTCTGTTATTGTTGGATATGATTTTCTTCCCAATACTTCAGAAATTGTTGGATTGACTGGAATAACATTATATCCATGTTCAATAAGATATTTAGGTACAAAATTTCCTGCCTTTTCTTCATTTTTTGACATACCAACTACTGCAATATTTTTCAACTGGTAGATTTTCTTTAACTCTGAATCTGAATGAGAATCCTGCTTTGTCATACTATTATTATTATAGTTTTATACAATAATATTATTGCGATTATTTGGGCTGTGTTAATTTAACTAAATATTTTTAGCTGTGAATGTCCTATTCTAACAATGTATATGTTATTGAAATTCATCAGAAATAGAGAACATCTACAGTTATAGTAATCTACTCTTTGTATTTGTATTTTCTTGATGGTTTGAGTCTACGTAATACATCTAAAGCATTGGAATCATTTAAAGATGAAAATAGAAGTCATGTTTCTGTATAGGATGGATTCAAAGATTTGGTTCATCATATCAGATTTATACCAAACACAGAGAAGAATTTCTGCATTCATAATAGATGAATATTTCAAAATTATTGTGTTTTGTATAAAATACCTTGCTATCATTTTATGTAGCAGAGCCTTGATACTATACGGGCTCGGAGGGCTTCGAACTCTCATTAAACAGGGTTAGGTAACATAATAAATAAAGATTTAGAATTAAAGTAGAGATGTAATAGATTTTAAAATCAATTTTTATGATAATTATTAACATAAATTATGAAATGAATTAATTCATATTGACCTAGAAATTCTGCTTAATAACTTGTTACATAATATCTTATAATAAAAATTTTTAAAAAACCTTCTTGATGGATTCATATACTTTGGATACATTTTCCAATGAGGCATTACATCTGCAAAAAAACTATTTATTTATTCAATGAGATATAAAAAAGATGTCTGAAGAAGTCAAAACAGAACCAAACATTCAAAACCTGTTACTGTAATTGTGAAACGTATTGCTAAAAAAGATAAAATCAAAGAATTTGAAGAATGGCTTTCAGGGATTTCCAAGGAAGTCTCTAGACAAGAAGGAAGTATGGGTATTGATATAATCAAACCAACTCCTAATATTGGTAATAAATCTAAACCTGAATATGTGATTATATTCAGGTTCAATACTTATGAAAATCAGACAAATGTTAGAAAATTTATACCAAAACTATACCCTGACTTGCACAATACCTAAATCAATCTTATCTTTATATTATTACATGACCTCTCGTAGAATGGGAAAGCTAATAGAGAATGCTACACGCAATCACTCTTATCAGCGCTTGACAGCCGATAATTCGCTGTTAGTTCTAATTGATCACCAAGTAGGACATTTGCTGACCATTAAGGACATAGACCAAGAAGAGCTACGCCATAATGTGGTTGCATCGGCACGCGCAGCCCGTGTCTTAGGTGTCCCAGTCATTCTCACATCAACTGCGCCAGATATATTTGGTCCCACTTTACCAGAGCTGACAGAAGCGTTACCAGGTATAGAAAACATAGAACGAAGTATCATCAACGCTTGGGAGGATCCAAAGGTAAGACAGGCTATCAAGGAGACTGGACGACGAAAGGTTCTCTTCTCGGCCCTAACTACTCATGTATGTCTGGCTTTTCCTAGCATCTCAGCTGCCAGTGAAGGTTATGACTCATATGCTCTACTTGACAGTTCTGGTACATGGAATGAAACCTTACGAGTAAGCGCAATAGCTCAGATGCAGCAAGCAGGTGTTATTATTTCGTCAGGCTTTGCGGCGTTTGTTGAAATGGTTCATGATAACGCAAATCCAATTGCTCCCAAAGTCTATACAGCCCTAGATCTTCCAGGTGGCAAATCACTATCACAACTACTCAAGGGCAGGACCTAACCAAGGCCTTAATAGGCCGAATTCTAATTTATGGTGAAGATTATGTTGTTGTTTTATTTCAGTTAGTGAAAATACCAAGATATTCTAGGCACCAATTATATGTATGACTGAACAACTTAGTTCGCCTAAATCTGTCCTGTCAAGTCATAGACTATTCAGAGCTCTGTGGATAGCAGTGTTAAATCTTTTCATATTGAGAAAAATCCACCATTGTTTCACATTTTATAGCCGAGTCTTCATAAAAAGGAGTAGAAAAGAAATATATGAATAATAAAAAACAGGTTTTAGGAATTCATCATGTTACAGCTATATGTAGCAATCCGCAAAAAAACATCGATTTTTATACAAAATTATTAGGACTAAGATTGGTCAAGTTAACCGTAAACTTTGATGATCCAACAACTTACCATCTATAATATGGAGATGAAATGGGACATCCTGGAACTAATTCTGACTTTTTTCCCTTGGCCGGTAGTCATTCCAGGTAGTAATCCATTTTTCCTCAGGGTCCTCTTCTTTACTTTTTCTCTTTGTATTAAGAAAAGCAATAACTTGTTCTTTCTTTTCTACAATGAATAGATTATCATCGATAAATTCTGAAAATTTGATAAGAACCTTTAGAATATCACTTTGGTATCTTTCAGAAGTTCTAACAGCTCTCAGATATTCATAAAACTCGATTAACAAATCAGAATTTGACTCTGTTATCCAGTTTCCTGACTTTTTCCAGAGTATCTTTGAGTTTTGTAGGCAATTCTTTGTTAGAGGACCTCCAACATTATCTTCCACTTCCTAGTATATGAGCCCAATTGGTTAACGGGCTCGGAGGTGTGTGAACTGTTTTTGACACGATTTTGTAGTTCAAAAATGCATTTCAAAACTTAGGTTTATCCAGAAAATTATTCTTAATATGAAATTAAAGATTTATCAGCAGTGAGAGTATCTAAAATTTGAAAATATTA
>CAWIYT010000057.1:0-36954 GCA_963840085.1 uncultured Nitrososphaerales archaeon | reverse complement strand
ATTATAAGTTTATTGTTTACTATTAAATGAGAAAATAGATTTCTAATTATTACACCTAAAGTAATTGAAGATTAGATATTACGGTTTTTAATATTATACAATAGAAATATATTGTTATAATAATTGAATTTCAATAATGAGAAATTATAATATAAGATCATCAAAAAAAATTAATTACTTTCTTTTTATCTATTTACATATATTTATTACTATTATTATTTTATCATATTTTCCTTCTTTATTCCTACTTTTATTGAAGCTGAAAATTCATCGTCAATAACAAATTCTACAGAGGACATATTAAATAAGGCAAACGTATTACTAGATTTACAAAAATATGATGAAGCTATACGGTCCTATGACAAAGTCTTAGCTATAGATCCTAAGAACATCGATATATTGAATAACAAAGCCAGTGTTTTAGAGGATTTGGAAAGATATGATGAAGCTATACAGTACTATGACAAAGTCTTATCTATAGATCCAAAAGATATTGACGCTCTTTATAACAAAGCCATTGTTTTTGAGAAGAGGATTTGGAAAGATATGATGAAGCTTTTATCGGTCCTATGACAAAGTCTTATCTATAGATCCAAAAGATATTGACGCTCTTTATAACAAAGCCATTGTTTTAGAGGATTTGGAAAGATATGATGAAGCTATACGGTCCTATGACAAAGTCTAGCTTCTAGAGAATCCTAAGAACATAGATGCAATGAATGACAAAGCCATTGTTTTAGAGGATCTAGGAAAGATATGATGAAGCTATACAGTCCTATGACAAAGTCTTATCTATAGATCCTACTAACGCAGATGCAATGAATAATAAAATGGATAATCTGTCTATCAACAATACTAAAGTACCTTGAAAATTTAGCTTTAGAAGTAATCAGTTGTAATTGTTGAGATTTGGGTCTACGAATTATTTTCTGTCAGTAATAATCTAATAGAGAATTTCTAATCATATTGATTGTGTTGCAAGCCACGATATAATAAAGATTTACTAGTACTTTGTTTATGTAATATTCGGAAACAAAAGATTTGATAAAACTCTCTTGACAAATATATTTCTCTCTTTTGGATAAATTAGTCCAACCATAGCCTTATCAAGTCTGATATTACTAACCACTATATATATTAGCTGTTACCATGAATTATTTTTCCCTTGTGAATGAAAAACCTATTAACATCAGAGATAAAATGAATCTTTGTCATAAAGGGATTAATAACTTTAAAGAAAACTATATTTTGTATATTTAATCTGTTACTAAAGAATTATTAATTGATTCAAATTCAAAAAAAAGAAATTTTATTGAAATTTTAAATCTAGATATTAGTTTCTAGATTTGTGTTATCAGTGTCCGTGGTGTCCGTGGTGTCCGTGGTGTCCGTGGTGTCCGTGGTGTCCGTGGTGTCCGTGGTGTCCGTGGTGTCCGTGGTGTCCGTGGTGTCCGTGGTGTCCGTGGTGTCCGTGGTGTCCGTGGTGTCCGTGGTGTCCGTGGTGTCCACTAGTTGCATATGCATTTCCGGCTATTGGGCCGGCTATCATTATACTGACCATGAATACGGCAGCTACTATAGCAATTGCAGTGAAAGTGTTTTTACTTTTGAATAAAGATTGTTGCATCTCTTTTTCCGGTTACGTAGAACAGTATATAAAGATGGGTTAACTTAGTTAAATGATATAATATCAAATTACAGTAACATATTTCCGAAAAATTTTATAGTAATATATTTAAGTTTCATTAGATGAATGCATATATAAAGATAGGTACACCTAGTTAAATCATCTATAAATAGTACCAATTGTATTATTTAAATTTGCCGTTATATTTTATAAAGAATATCAATCAATGATTACCTTATAGAAATTATTTCAAAAATAAGACACATAAAGAATTAACCCCTTACATAATGTTAAATACAAAATAAGACATTTTGAAATAATGCATTATCCATTAACCGAGTTCCCTTTATTTTAAATATATATACATGTTCAACTTCTATTAGTGATTTGAAAAAATGAACGTATTAGAAATAGAATTTCCATTTAAAATAGAAGCTAAAACATCAAAATGTAATGATGATACAAATGTCATGTACTCGATTGCTGAACCATATCATAATTGTTGTATTGATAAAAAGGAAATAATAATAGAGCAAATCAAAGCTTGTGAAAATCTATTGAAATGTACTAATAATAATAGTGACAATTTAGCTCTTGAAAAGGAAATTTCTGAACTAAAATTAGCTCTAAATATAATAAACTAAATATATTTTTACTCTACTAGTAATTTTACTCTACTAGTAATATCATTTTCAGTTTTCTTCTTTTTCTTTAGAACTTGAAACTGAGAAAAGTCAAAAATTCATTACTAGAACTTCCCAAAGAGAACCAAGGTGAACTTATCCAAAGAATAGCAGAGAATAATGCAAAATTCTTTAGTGATTCTAATGGTCAATTACAGGTTTTGGCTTTTTCTAAAAATTTACAAAAATAACTGTTATACAATATATTACTTACATATAGCAACACAATGGTAGAGAAGAGTATATCTAACAAAGAAATGATAGCTACCATAATACTGTTTGCTTCGACATTATTTATTTTTGAATCTTTATTTTCACAATGGTCAGATGATAATAATAATATCAATAATGCATTTGCACAATCGGAATTAATTGCTACTACCTCAGGAAATAATGCTCCCGATACAGATATCTTTAATCTTACTACAGGTTATACAATTGAACCAGTTATTTGGAATCTTACTGCTCCAGATAGTATTACATTTGATGATAATGATAATATGTACATAGGAGAAGCAGGATATCCATTTACAAATATTCCTCAGGTACCTCGCATTCTAAAAATGGAACCTAATGGAAATCTCTCAGTATTTGTGGGTAATAAGCTAAATTCTCCAATTGTAGATATTGCATTTCATGATGGCCTGATTTACGTATCTCATAGAGGTAAAATTTCAACTGTAAATACTACAAATGGGCAAGTCAACGATCTGATTATAGGACTTAATCAAAATGGAGATCATCCTAATAATCAGATAGCATTTAGTCCTGATGGCAAAAGACTTTTTTTTGGGACAGGAAGTGCAACTAATAGCGGAGTAGTGGGAGTGAGATAACTATGCCGTTGGCTGCTTCCAATACCCCAAGTGTAGCCAGATGTACCGGTAAAAATATAACATTAACAGGCCAAAACTTTGAAACATCAGATCCTGCTTACTGCAGAACCTAATGATAATGCAACAACAGGAGCATTTGTTCCATTTAATACTACAACAAAGGAAGGTCAAATAGTCAAAGGTCAATGTGAAATGTAATGGCTGTATTCTAAGTGCTAATCTGGATGGAACCAATCTTAAGACTGGTAGGTTGGGGTTTAAGAAATCCTTCAGGATTAGCATTTAATGAAGATGGTAGATTATTTGCAGCAAATCATGGTGCAGATGAAAGAGGAAGTAGACCAATAGTTAATGATAATGATAGATTATACGAGATAAAGTTGAATGAAACTGCATTCTACGACTGGCCAGACTTTTTTAGAAATGCAGAACCAATAACCGATCCTAAATTCCAAATAAAGAATCTTCAACCATTACAATTTGTCATGCAAAATCATCCACCGGTTGAGAAACCTCTAGTATTGTTTAAACCTGCTCACACAGCTGTTATACAAATGGCGTTTGCAAATAAATCATTTGGCTTTGAAGGAGAGGCCTTTGTCGCTCAGATAGGATCCCATGCTCCACCTCCAGGGACAACGGTAGGTCAAAATGTGGTACGTGTCAATATTGACAATAAAACAGTATCAGACTTTATATCGTTGAAGAACCCTACTACAATATTTAGACCCACTGATATTGCATTTAGCCAAGATGGAACTGCTATGTATATAGTAGATTGGGGTAACTTACGCGAGCCAGGCCCAGGTGATACTATTGCTAATAGTGGAATAGTGTGGAAGATAACACCAACAACAATACAGAAGCAATAATAGAGAAATAGTGATGATCAGCAGAAAAGAAAAATATTATTTTATTTAATTCGAACAAATAAATTAGAAATGCTATAAACTATCATTTCATTTATTATTTTTTTATAGAAACAAACTTAAATTAAAAAATACTGATAATAATGTTGAAATTCCATACAGATATCATAGCAATTATTATTTTTATTGTAGTTACATTACTATCTTCAATCACTGTTTATTATCAATTTGATAAAGTATATGCATTGCCTATACAATCATCCTCGTCTTCTTCTTCTTTCTTATCACATTTAGAATTAGCCCATATCAATTCTGCTAATTCATATACGTCTCCTTATCCATCTATTGAAAATTTCAAGCTTTATTCAGGCTATAAAATTGAACCAGTTATTTGGAATCTTACTCTTCCTACTAGTGTTACATTTGACAATGAAAATAATATGTATATAGCAGAAGCAGGTTTTGTATATGGTGGACTGACACCAATACCAAGAATACTAAAAGTAGATAGTCAGAGTGGAAACATTTCAATTCTTGTTGATAGAAAACTTAAATGCCCGATTACAGATATTGAGTTTTATGATGGAAAATTATATGTATCGCATAGAGGGGTGATATCTAATGTAGATCCCCAAACAGGTCTGGTAAAAGATATAATTACAGGATTACCAAGTACAGGAGATCACCATAATAATCAGATAGCAATAGGAACAGATAGCAGGATATATTTTGGACAAGGCGAAGCAACCAACAGCGGGGTAGTAGGAGAAGATAACTTTAGATTAGGGTGGTTAAAGACAACACCACAATTTCATGATATTCCAGCTAAGAATATATCACTTACAGGACAGAATTTTGTGACTGTAAATCCTCTCACTGCAGAACCAAATGATACGGCGACTACAGGTGCATTTGTTCCTTTTGGAACTCTGACTAAAGAGGGACAGATAATAAAAGGAAATATCAAATGTAATGGTTGTATTCTGAGTGCTAATCTGGATGGAACCGATCTAAGGCTGGTAGGTTGGGGCTTTAGAAGTGCATATGGAATAGCATTCTTTTCAAATGATCCTACAAAACTTTTAGTAACTGTGAATGGCGCAGATGAAAGAGGAAGTAGACCAATAGCTAATGATACAGAAAAAATATACAGTATAGATATTTCAAATTCCTCACAACTTGGCAAATTCTATGGATGGCCAGACTTTTTTGGAAATGCAGAACCAGTAACTGATCCTAAATTCCAAATAAACAGAAATGATAAACCATTACAATTTGTCATGCAAAATCATCCAGCAGTTGAGAAACCTCTAATTGAATTTGAAGTAGGAGCTGCTTTGGCACAGGTTGACTTTTCTTCTTCTTCCCTATCTTCATACAATAACATGAATGATTTTGGTTTTAAAGATATGGCATTTATAGCTGAATTTGGGATAATGGTGCCAATATCTCATTTACCTTGGAGTATAAAGAATCAAGAGCAAGAAATTATAGGACAAAAAGTTGTCATGTTCAATCTGCAAAATAAAAGCTATAGTGACCTTGTTTCACTTGATAAACCTGATACTAGTTTTAGGCCTGTTGGAATAGCATTTAATAAAAATGAGAATGCTCTGTATATCACAAGCATTGGGAAAGTTGAAATACGAACTACCTTGCCCAATGATAATAGTATAGAATTATCAGAACCAACGCCTTGGTATTATCCAAATACTGGAATAGTATGGAAGGTAACAAAAATGTCGTCATTGTCATCGTCGAATTGAACCTTATAGTCAATTTGAAATATCATAATAGTAAGTTGAATTATAGTCTCCAAGTAAATCTTGGTGACTGCTTGAAGAAATCATAAGCATTATAGAAAGTAACTCTTTCTATTTCATTAATACTAAATTTCACTCGCTTTTCTCATTTCTATGACCACCAGAGTAACACTTAGAGGATCGGATATTCACCAATCAGCTGTACTATGTACCCCACCATTATTCGATCTATCCCATATTTTTTACAATGTTCATTGCTCGCTCAGGAGTTAATTTAGTAATAAGATAAGCAGACTACACAAACCATCAAGTTTTATTATTTAGTAACAATAAAAATTGATATTTAGTAACAATAAAAATTGATTATATTGCTAAAATAAAATCTAAAATTATTTTCGCATTTTAAAAAATATATAAACTAATATGAATGGCACTATTGCAAATATATAAGAAAATTGTTCATAAGCAGGTCCTATACCTGTACGGAAACTAAATTCGCTCTTATTGACAAATGTTTCAGCCAAGCTTAAAGCTATATAACACACATCAAAGATGTGTTTACATTAACTACCTCACTTCCTGATGAAAGTTGGTGTACAAGTTTACTTAGAAAGATGAGATGGAATGACTGTGTAATATGTCCCCACGTTGTCAGTCTTATAACATAAAGAAGAGGATGGTCACTACCGGTCATACCAAAAGTACTTTTGTAAACAGTGTGAAAGATGGTTCAATGACAAAACAGGTACTGTATTTCATTATTCACATACACCCTTGAAGATATGGTTTTTGGCAATGTACCTGTACTTTATACTCTGGCCTGGATGTTCTATAAGAGAGGTATCATTTGAGGTAGTTGTACCATATCCAAGATGCTATAGATTCATCAGAACAGTCATGGAAAAGTTATTGTCATCATTACCCTCTACTAAACTTGATGGTCCTGCAGCAGAAGGTGATGAATTCTATATCAAGGCAGGATTGAAGGGAAGACCATATCACGATGAGATACTAAAATCAGTAGGAAGAAAACCTAGGAAGAGAGGGCTAAAGCCATGGAGAGGCAGAGGAACATTTTACAAGGATCATCCAATGATTACGTGTATTCACCAGAGAAATGGAATGACATATTTTGATGTTCCTGTACATCAGTCACTTCTTGATATTGTCTGTAAAAACGTGGAGTATGGTTCCACAATATTTACAGATGAATATAGAGCATATGACCAGCTGGAAGAACATGGTTTCATACACAAAAGTGTAATCCATTCACAGAAAGAATATGCAACTGGTACTATCCATGTAAATAACTGTGAATGCAGAAGCAACCTGTATCAGATATGGATAAGAAAGTTCATGGGTGTAAACAAATACAATTTACAGGCATATTCCAAAACATTCCAGTTCATTCATAACAATAGAACAAAGACAAGAGAGGAAAGGTTCATGGAAATCCTTTGTAATTAGTAGCTGAAACATTCAGAAATAAGAGCGACTAAATTTTAATCCAAGTAATAAACTGAAATACACGGTAATTGCTCCAGGTACCATACCAAATTTTATAAAACGATGAGATTGAATTTTGAATTTCTCAATATCTTTATAAGGATATTGTATATGGTGATAAATTATAGGCATTATAAAAAAAGATATAGCAAAAGATATGGAATAAAGAGAAATCATAAGTATTATACTATCTTCTACTGAAAATCCAATTGGAGAGTTTATAGAAATGTTTAGTAAGAAACCAAATATGATTCCAGAAACAGAGGATAAAACACTGCTCTCTCTCAATACAGTACCATAATCCTCAACAATATCGTCTTTTACTTCTTTTGATTTCTTTTCTCCATTCACTTTCATATATATATGTTCACTATAATATATATGAAGACAATTTGACTAAAAAAATTCTTTTGAGTTATTTATAATAAAAATTCTTGAGGGAATCACTCAAAATATAGTTTCTATTTGAATCACTATTTAAATAATTTCTAAAAATATATATTGTTTTTTAGTAACGAATACATTGAGAAAATAGTCATAATGTTTATAACCTACTAAATGTCAAGATTTTATTTGAAAACAAGAAATATTAAACATTTGGATAAAGATTTTCATGCTAGAGATGATTAGTCAAGATATATTTGATAATTGAATTATTGATGAGATTTTTAGTTTACTATCTAAATCATTTTTGTCCATGTCTTTCAGAGCTTGAGGAACAGTTAGATGGAATCCATATTTTTGGAATATATCATATATATTTTTTGAATTTCAATTAACTTTACTATTAATTTTTTTACTTAAATATTTGAAAATAGTTATTATGATAGTGATTAATTCTAGGTTAAACATAGGACACGTTCATCTTAAAGTCTCAGATTTAGAAAAATCTCTTCAATTTTATCAATCCATCCTTGGATTTAAAATAGTAAGACAAGAATCTAAAACTGCTTCTCTTTCATCATCATCATTGTCATTATCAGAAAACAAAAACTCATCATTGTTTTTGATTGCACTTACAGAATTAAATAATGCTTTCAAACCTCAAAGAAAACAGAGAGTAGCAGGACTATATCATTTTGCAATTTTATTACCAGAAAGAAGATATTTATCATATTTTTTTAAACATATGCAAAAGAATCTTAGTCCTGAATATTATGAGGGTATGGCAGATCATGCAGTATCAGAATCAATATACATACATGATCCTGATTTTAATGGAATAGAAATTTACAGCGATAGACAACCATCAGAATGGAAATGGAAAGATCATACAGTATATATGGTTACTGAACCATTAAATGTAAAGGATTTATTGAAAGAATCAATTGCTGTTGATAATGAATGGAATGAACTTCCTCCCAAAACATCTATAGGTCATGTTCATTTGCATGTGTCTAATCTTGCCAAGGCAAAAAAATTTTATCACGGGATTTTGGGTTTAAATCATACTGCTACTTTTCCTGGTGCATATTTCTTTGCTGCAAATAGGTATCATCATCATATTGCTACCAATACATGGCTTGGAGAAAACATTTCTCCTGCAATTAATGATGATGATGATAAACCAGGATTAGATCATTATGCAGTAAATTTACATAGTCAAAATGATTTATTTTTGCTAAAGAGTCGCTTTTTAGAATTTAAAGTAGATATTGATGAAAAACTAATTGAAAATGATAACCAATTCTCTTCATCGTTCTATGTTTATGATTTTGATAGAATAAAAATACAATTTTTGTATAATAACTAACAAATAAAATAATTTAAAGCAATCATCTATTTCTGTTTATGATTTTCTCGAGAAATTATGATATTTGATTCTAATTATATAGAAAATAGTAACTGAATTAAAATATACTAAAAGAATAAACTAAA
This sequence comes from uncultured Nitrososphaerales archaeon, assembly GCA_963840085.1. Taxonomy (GTDB): domain Archaea; phylum Thermoproteota; class Nitrososphaeria; order Nitrososphaerales; family Nitrososphaeraceae; genus TH1177. The sequence continues at coordinate 27,792 of CAWIYT010000057.1, read as the reverse complement.
AAATATAGAATATTAAAACAATAATATGAATGAGGAATTTGAGTTCTCATTATAACTGGTCCTATTTCTCAATTAAAACGCCTACTAGAGATTCAACATAACCATTTTGATAAGAATATTTTTAAACTAATATATTTTTTAATATTTTTAGTGTTTGGTTTATCTCTTCAACAACTAACAAAGCAACAAAAGGTTATAATTATTGGATCTTGGCTTGGATGGGCTCTTGATGGATATGATCTTGTTTTAATGCTTTTTGTAATTTCATCAATAAATCAATTATTTTTTCCTTCTAACGATCCATCCTTGAGTCTATTAGCTACCTTTGGGACATATGTAGTAACACTAATAATGAGACCTTTTGGTGGAGCATTCTTTGGAAACTTTGGTGATAAACATGGAAGAAAGAAGGCTATGATAATAACAATAACAGGTTTTTCTTTAGTAACTTTTTTGACCGGTTTATTGCCAACCTGGCAATCTGTAGGACTTTTGGCACCAATTTTATTGATAATAATTAGATTCACGCAGGGCTTTTTCGCTGGTGGCGAATGGGGTAGTGGAGCCGTAATCAGTATGGAATCTTCACCAAAACCTATGCGAGGGCTTCTTTCAGGATTTGTACAAAGTGGGTTTACAGTTGGTTTCCTTCTTGCATCAATTTCATTTCAATTTACTCAATTTGCCTTTCCTGATGATAAATTTATTGAGATAGGTTGGAGAGTATTATTCTTTACAGGTATAATACCAGGACTAGTGGCATTGTTCGTAAGATTAAAAATGGATGAATCACAGATATGGATCAAGAAAGTAAAAGAAAAGAAGATTGCTAGAATTCCATTGAAAAATGTTTTATCTAATAAAGATAATAGAAAACGCTTTTTTTTATCTTTGATAGTCATGACTGGTCTTATGTTTTCTTATTATATATCTATAGGTTTTATGCCTACTTTGTTAGAAAAGTATGTAAAATTAGAAAGACAAGAAGTGGCAAATATCATGATTGTTACTATAATATTTTCTTTAATAGGCCATTTATTTACAGGTTTTATTAGTCAATACATTGGTCGATTAAAAATATTAACAATATTTGGAATCGCATCATTAATAGTTGCTATACCTTCATTGAATGGAATCTTTACTGCATCAAATAGTTTTGAGATTGCTCTTTACTCCTCTTTGTTGGTTTTCTTTGTATCTAGTGGATTTGGACCAATGCCTGCATTTTTAGCTGAAAGATTTCCTACTGAGATTAGAAATAGCGCAGCAGGTTTCGTTTATAATGGCGGACTATTAGTAGGCTCATGGGCGCCATTAATAGCTATTACTTTATTGTCTTATTTTGATAAATATAACATTACTCAGTATTATGCTGTTGCTATAAATGTTATAATAGCTTCTATTATCCTTATAATAGGTTCTAAAGTTAATCCAGATACCAGGAATGTAGATCTAGGATGATTAATAAAAAAATGAGTTTGTTTTTTAACTTCTTATCCTCTTCAAAATGCAGATTTTTCAGTTAGTACAGTTAAAGCTTTAATAAAAGAAGGAGAATCTAAAGCTATGAAAATTCTTACATAGAAAATAGGACAAATAAAATTTGCAACATTTTTGTCTTTATACCAGTGAAATTTGAAACAAATTTGACCTAAATTTTAGTCTCATTGTTAAAAATGTATATATTTTAGATTATTAATTGCAAAGATTATCTATTGTATACAATAACATTATCTTTATCATATGATAAAATTATTTTTCGCAATCCATGCCATCTACTACACAATTGAATTTATTAATTTAGACAATGCTATGATAGGTAAAATTTACAGAGGCATTATCCTAATTGAAATTGTGATCAAAAGATGTATTAATTTTAGATTCTTCAATGAGTTATACATTCAAACTTTAATGTACATTTATTTTATTGCATTAATGTTTAGCCTAATGAAATCTAATTTCCATTGTAATTCTTTTGCATTAGTTTCAATTTCCTGTATTACTGATTTAGCAAACTTATCTTTTAGCGTTTCATTGGGTAAATATTTTAGATATGGAAGCAGAACAATTGTTTTTATAAAAAGAAAGTATTCTGCTTTGTTACTAAATTTAGCATCTTTATTTTCCAGAAAGACTTGAATATTCCTAAATCCTATTTGTAATATTTTTTCTGTATCTTCTTTTTTGGCAAAATACCATGGTTCATTCCAGATATCCTCTCCTTTATTGTTGCAAAAATAATTATAAAATTCCTTTGACTTTCGAACTTTATTGAGTATGGATAGAGTCTTTGTAAGATTTTTATGCCCACCACATTGAATTAATAGTTGACCACCGGGTTTTAGAATTTGCCAGAACTGTTCAAACACTTTTTTATGGTTTAAAATCCAATGTAATACTGCATTTGAAAAGATCACATCTACTTTTTCTTCAAGTTCTATTTCAGAGATATTTATTTTGATAAATTGAATATTAGAAATTTTTGATAGGCTTTCTTTAGCAAGTCTTATCATAGACAAATCAGAATCGACTGCAATAACTTTCCCTTGTGGAACTTTAATTGATAATATCTTGGTTAATCGTCCAGAACCACAGCCAGCATCAAGAACTATTTCATTTCCTTTCCATTTTCTATATTCTATTGTCTTATGTCCCCATGATTCTTGTGCATCCGAGATACGATCATACGTTGTTGCATCCCAGTCATATTTCAATAATAGATTTGCTCTTTGAATTTATATAAATCTATTTTATCAGGTATTTATTATTAAATAATTTTTAAATACAATCTAGTAATTATTAAAAAAATAATGAATTTAGGAAATTCAAAAATTATATACTTATTGGTAATTTTATCACTGTTTGCTACAATTTTATTCCTTCATAATATTGTTATTATATATGGACAAGATATAAACAGCAATGCGTCTAAGAATGGAATACAAACTAATAATTCAAATCTGACCAATGAGAATATAGAAAATAATAAATCAGAAAAGGAAATAAAAAATGAAAAGATAATCAGAGAATTTTACAATAATGTATTTATTGCTAAAAATGCATCTGCTGCAGTCAACTACCTTGAAGAAAATTATATACAACACAATCCCAATGTTCCAACAGGAAGAGATGCCTTTATCAACATATTTACAAAAATCTTCCAAAACCCTCTTTTCAATATAGAAATAAAGAGAATATATGTAGATGGAGATTATGTTATAGTTCATAGCTTTTCACCAAAGAGATCTTTTGAAAGTACAGATAATGTAGTAGTCGATATCTATCGGATAGACAATAACGGAAAAATTGCTGAGCATTGGGATGTTATTCAACCAATACCAAGTCGTTCTGCAAATAATAACACGATGTTTTACCTAGACTAAATATTGTAAATTCAATTTGTTTTCTTAGTTTTACAGGCTCTGTTAATTTAAGCAGCAAAAGCTATAGATAAGAACATTCTATTTATTATATGAAAATTAGGTTTGAAAGAAATAAAACATCCTCAATTATCGTAATGTATTCTCTGTATCTGTATTTTCTTGGGTTGAGTTTAAGAAATACGTCTAAAGCAATATACTCTTTAAAGATAAACACAGAAGTTATGTATCTGTATGGAATTGGATTCAAAGATTTGGATCCTGTCAGATCTATAAAAGAAAAAGAGTAATAGCCTTGATTATAGATGAAACAATTATTCAAATTGGTAGCCAACAATACTGGTTATGGTTTTGTATTGAACCAATACACAGTTCTGTGCTTGGAATCTACATTTCTGAAGAGAGAAACATGTTTGTTGCTGAAAAATTCATTAGATCTCTTGTTGAGAATTATGGAAAACATACTGTATACACAGATGGAGGTACATGGTATGATGAAGCATGCAATGTCTTGAGATTGAAATACTATCTACACTCACCATTTCAGAAAAGCATGATAGAAAGAGTTAACCAGTATTTGAAAGACAGAATAGAAAGTTTTGATGATTATTATCCATGTATGCAAAAAGATGAATAGATCTCTTGTGCAATAGACAAGATTACAGCTATATTTCTCTTTTTTTAGCAGTTATTTCGTAGATTTGCTAAATTATTCCAGATTATCCAGGAAACCATTGCTATTCAAATCATTTACTGGATTAGAACTACCTGAATTTGATTCAATTTACAAGGAGGTAGAATCTAGATATCCACAATACGAGATAAAACGTCTATCTAAAAGGAAAAGAACAAGAAAAATAGGTGCAGGAAATCATTTCAAACTGACAGTAAGAGACAGATTTCTCATGCTTCTTGTGTACTACAGACTGTACATAACACATACACTTTCAGGATTTCTATTTGATCTGGACCAGAGTAACGTGTACAGAGATATAAGACACATAGAACCACTAGTTAAAAGATGTATTCCATTACCAGATAGACTGTACAATATTACTAGAAGATTAAGAACTGTACAAGAAGTAGAAAAGTACTTTCCTGAATTCAAGGCATTTATAGACATTACCGAACAGGAAATACAAAGACCCAAAGATAAGAATAAAAAGCGAAACTACTATTCTGGAAAGAAGAAAAAACATACTGTAAAGACACAGTTAATAGTCAACAAAGAAGGAAAAATACTGTATAAATCAAATCATCATAAGAAAGGAAGAAAACATGACTATACAGTTTACAAGGATGAACAACCTCAAACACCATCACAGGTAGAAAATGTCCTTGATTTAGGATATCTAGGATGTGAAAAAGATTTTCCTACTGTAAAGTATAGTCTACCAATAAAGAAGAAGAAAAGAAATACAGTATTAACTAAGGAAGAAAAAGAGTATAACAAAAATCATTCCAGACTGCGAGTTATAATAGAGCATACTATCTGCAGGATAAAGAAATTCTGTATAATGGGCACAAAATACAGGAACAGACTGAAAAGATATGATCATATTTCAGATATTGTATCTGGTCTTGTGAATTACAGGATAATGAAGAATAGTGTATCACCGTAACTGGATATATCAGGATTAAGAATAAGATGCAGATCTAATGTAACTGCGCAAGAGATCTAATGTAATCTATTTCATGTACATAACTGGATACAATTCTTTGTATCCATGTATAATGATACAATAACAAATAATAATGATTTTGAGTTATGGGAGGTGAATATCATCTTAAATTAAGAGCCACATTAAGCATTATGAATCACTGTTACTGATATTTTTATTATTATTTTATTTGTTATTTTTATAACATGTAAGTAATCCTTAATGTAATTTTTCTTATAATTAAAATTAAACAGTTTATTAAATAACATTGTTAAATAAAAAAATTATTGGTATATGTTTAATATTAAAATTCCAAGAGTAGAAAATTTAAGCTATAAGTTTTTCTAAAATATGTTAAATTTATACTTTTCAAAAAGTATTTGGTAATTTTTATCATTACAGCTATGACAGACGTTCCGACGTAGTATAGACAATCTTTTTCTTCTATTTCTTTAAAATTTTTTTATAGATACTATGTACAATTTTAAGCACAACTAATTTTGAATGAAAGTAGATGAGTACAATGAAAATCTCATGGTAACAGTGAAAACATATTGGAAACAATCAGCAACAATAAAACAATGTTATAAACTTTACTGATATAGATATATTTATGATATGTATTTATCAGCAAAAGAAAAAGAAAAATACGTTATAGAATTACGTAAACAAGGTAAAAGTTATAGAGAGATTGCAAAGTTGCTTAAAATGAGTCCTAGAGAAATAAGTTATTATCTAAAAAAATCATATGGTGAATTAGAGGAAAAAGAAAGAAAGAAAAGTGTTTTATCAAAGACTGCTCAGGCATTACAACTTTTTAAACGTAGAAAAAGTCCAACAGATGTAGCTATAAAATTGGATTTGAGTCCACAGGAAGCTCAATCATTATACTATAATTATTTGTCTCAGAATAATCTTCATCGATTTGTACAAACATTTAAAGAGTTTGACAATGATTCACTTCGAGATTTTATCGATTATTACTATTTCATGAAAGAAAATGGTATTGGGAAAAATGAAATGGTTGAAGCAATTAAAATAAGTAATGACTACCCAAAAATTAAAGAGGAATATCATGATATTTCCGATGAATTAAAAGAGCTCAAAAGACAGAGAGACTTTTACATTTCAGACAATAAATTATTGAAACGTAAAAATTTTGAACTAAATAACGAGTGTAATTCATTAGTATCAAAGATTGAATCAGCAAATAGGATGTTACAATTAACTGAGAATAAATTAAATAAAAAAAGAGATCTGTTAGAGAGCATAAAGAATAGTGAAGATTATGCTAATCTGAAAAATAAAATTGAAGAACAAATCAATGAATTTCTAAACCATAAAAAAGAATTTTTTAAAATAGATATTACTACAATATTTGATACAATTAAAGAAGATCATGAAAAAGATATTCTCATTAACAATATCTTATATCCTAATCAAAATCCACAATATGGCTATTTTCTTATTTCATATGAAGAAAAAATATCTCGAATTGCAGATACTTTATATGATATTGTATTAGAGATCAATACAAATAACATACTAAATCCATAAATTTATTTGCAGTAATACATGTTAAATCAGTATAGAAATAATGATAGTTTAAAAGTTAAATTTGTTTCTTAATTAATCATGTATAATGCACTATAAATTTAACAATTAACATTGTTTACTGATTTTTAAATATTTTATAATTAAAAGAATATTACGCTCAGCACCAACGGTACATTCTGAAGTTAGCCATAGCCTTTCATCTCTATGGTTCTTGGTGATTACAAATAGAAAAGAAGGACTATGGTCTTAGATAAATTTGATAAAAAATTAAGGTTCGTATTGTTAACAATATTGCGACCTTTAGGCCCATTATTCGAGAAACGATTTGCGGCCCAAAATCTACGATCAATAAAAATAAATTATTTTTTATACCTATCTATTATTTGCTACTACAGTTTCAAAACGATATCATTTGGGTGTTATATATGGTAGCCTCTGTATGACACCCAAAATCCCTTTAAGTTACTTTTACCTTATAACATCTATTGCCTCTAAAAGATTTGTGGAAAAGGTTTAGAAAAAGGAAGAAAAAGACTGAAAATCCTAACCCTGAGGATAAACCAATTGAAAACGCATAAAGTCAAAATAATTATTTATTGAAAAATATATCATTTTATTTCTTCTCGTTCTAAATGTTTTAAGAAGGATTTATACTCAACATTTAATCTTTTTTCCAATTCCTTTAATTTTTCAATACTGTTGAAGATTTGATTGACCATCAAAAATCAGAGAACAACAAGATCAAATAGAATGAAATAAAGAGTTCATAGATGGTTAATTGATTATATATTATTTCTACCATTTATCTATATGGCAACTGAACCAATTGTAGATCCGTTTATGATTATGATTGCTATTTCTGGATTTTTCTCTGTAACTGTATTAGTATCCTCACTTTTAACAATTAGAAAGAAAAAAATAAAAAAGGAAGACATACTAGAAAATAATATTTAAATTTAATTCTCCTCTTCTAAATTGTTTATTCTTTTGTAAGATTTCCATTCTTCAATTCTTTTGCAAAATGAACATAATCACCTTCAAGAACTGCTATAATCGTATCATGACCACCTCCATCTTTATCTTTTAAATATCTTTTTATTTCATCTTCATTTTCATAATCATTTAGTGTTGTAAAAGATATATTATTACTATCATTAGAAGTATTAGAAGAACTGATTTTTTCTGGAATTTCTGTTCTTTGTATAACTATTTTTTACGTTTGGCTAATTTTTCTCTAAGGGCTTGTTCAAGAAATTCAGTAGCAGTAATACCTAAATCTATCGCTGCCTTCTTTACTTCTTTCCATAATTCTTGGTCTACGTTAATACTTGTAGGCCCACGCTTTGCTATCATATCAAAGTCTTTCACTATTTCACTATTTATCATTGCTGTTATACTGTTATATAGTAATAGAATATTCTATTTAACTATATAACTATACTACTATATAGCGTAATATTTATTAAATCAGTAGAGTTATAGTCATATAGAGATATAACTATGAAAACAAAAATAATAAAATGTAGAAATTGTTCCTATCGATTTGATGCAGAAAAAGAAGGTAATTCAAGAAAAAGAAAATGTGGAATGTGTTGCTTTGGTGATTCTTACAAGTAGGATCAAAGAGAGAATACGATAGGACTCTACTGATGGCTATAATTGAATCGCAATAACAAAAAAAAGTAGCCATTGGATGGCATCCACCTACTTTACTATTCTTTGTAAAATACAATTTGGTAAGCAATGAATGTTATATGAGATAATCAACCAGTCAAGAATAATAATTATAGAATCTTTTTTGGATATAAATTAGGTAAAAACAATATTGCAAAATTAAATTTTAATCTTTATTTGTTATTATATTATTATATTATACATGCTACCAGTTTTCTCTTCCTGCCAAATCTTATAAAAAGTTGTTGTTCATTGTAGATGTTATATATGGTAGCCTCTGTATAACATCAACTTATTATTATTATTACTTTTTATTATTGTTTAATTATTTTTTTATCTTCAAAATCAAAAATCTTTTATTTTACCTGCTTTTACTATTGTTGCTTCAAATCCAATGGAATGGATAGAATTTTTTAGTTGTTTTGATATATTATTTCTGAAAAAATAGACTTTATTATAATAATTAAAAGGAAATAAACAATTTAAGATAAAAAATACAAATAAAAATAATAAAGATAAAAGATTAGAATCCTATAATAATATTATATTAGATTAAATTACTAGATGTTCCCATTAAAAAGATTAGAAAAAATACATGAGGAACTACATCGTTATTATTTACAGGTTATTACTTTTCAAAATGAAAATCCACAATACCAAGATATTGCAACTAAATTCTCAAAGAATTTATCAGAATTAGATAATGTTATTGAAGATATAAAAATATACAATAACAATAGTAATAATAATCCATTAATTCATATATTTAAATAAATAAACAAATAATTCCTTATATCCTTTCTAAAATTTTTAATTCTTCAGCCATTCTAAATATAAAATTTAAGTTAGATCAGAATTATTTGCTTTCCAACCACGAGTCTATTTTCTTATTTAATGTCAAAATATTGTTTATCTACTTCAATTGTATAAAACAAATAATAAAAGAACCCCCAAGTGTACCTTATGGGTTCGAATCCCAATCTTTATTATGATTTAATAACACTTTTAACTTCTGTCGAAGTCGATTATGATTTTATTTTTTTCTTTATATTTACTTTTACCAATACAAGCATTATAATAAAATATATTACAATCCAGATATCAACAATAATATCATTCATTCTGGTCATGTTATTATCCATAGTTTTTATAAAGAAGAAGAGCAAAATTATCATCATAAAGTAATGACACAAAATTTTACTTTTGCTAATGTTGATAATGTTATTGATAATAGCAATGATGATCTAGTTCTGGTAGTAGCAGATATGGAAAAAAAAGTTAAATCCATATACAGAGCTCATCCTCTCTATTGCAATTCTATTTTCAAAAAGATGTCATCTGCTAACCTACAAAATACAAAGATTTTTTATGAGTTCTTGATAACAGAACATAATAACCAGAATGTTAGATTTAATACCACTTTAACACATATCAAAATCTTGTCCTTATTTTATGAATTCCTTCATTACAAAGATTTTGAAAAAATAACCAAAAATGATGTAATGGATTTTTTGAATTCTTCGAGAAAGACAGAGTCAGATGATCCTACTCATAAGTGGATAGGAACATACAATACAAGACAAATGACTATAAGCAAATTTATCAGATGGCTATACAATCTTTATCAAAATAATGAAATAGATCAAAAAAAATGGATTACTCCATCATGCATGGAGGGAATTAAGCAATTCCCAAGAAAAGAAAAATCTGCTTACAAACCCTCTGATATTTGGACCGATGAAGATCATAAACTTTTCCTGAAATATTGTCCATCAAAAAGGGATAAAGCTTTTCATGCGATGGCTAATGATACCTCATGTCGTCCTCATGAGCTGCTTTCAATCAAGCTAAAGGATATCATGTTCAAGGTATCATCTACTGGCATGCAATATGCAGAGGTTCATATAACAAAAAGCAAGACTAAACCTCGAACCCTTCCTCTCATATTCTCCATTCCTTACATCAAGGATTGGATCAATAGATTTTTGCGTAATTAGGAAGGAATCAAAATATTCTGAAAATATAACTAATTTTTGTAAATTTTATAAATTTAATAACATTATTCTCTTTTATCTTAGATCAGATATGTAATATTTTACATAGTTGCTAATTACGCAATAGATCTAATTCACATCCATTAGCTAATAATCCTGATGCTTTTCTTTTTATATCTCTAGCTGACAGCAACTTTGGAAAAAGACTAAGTGAAAATGCATTATACAAACTATACACACAAAACTACAAGAAACGATATTTTCCAAAGTTAGTTAATGAAGATTCTAGCATTCCAGAAGCTGATAAATCATACATTAGGAACTTGCTAACAAAACCTTGGACTCCATACATCCAGCGACATTCTGCATTAACTGCAAAGTCTTTAATCTTAAAAGAGCATACATTGAGAGATTACGCTGGATGGTCGATGTCCTCAAAAATGCCTCAAGTTTATATACATTATTTTGGCAATGAATCTTCAAAATCTCTTCTTGAAGCATATGGAATAGAAGATTATAAAAAAGAACATACAAACATATTAAAATCAAAAACTTGTCCTAATTGCAATGAGCCAAATAAACCAGAAAGTAGTAAATTCGGTATAAAATGCAAGATGATATTGTCTTATGATTCTTATAAAGAAACTATAGAAAAACAAAAAGAAAATGATGAACAAATACAATTAATGAAAGAAAAATACGATGAAGAGTTAAGGATCTTAAAAGAGACTATTTTGGATATGCAACAGTTAATAAAACATCCAAAAAGATTGATTGAACTCTCATGAGATAGTTTTGGATATCATATCAATAGTTTGTTGTAAATTCTTTCTTAGTTTAATTAAAATTTTTTTTAGCGGCATTAATCCTTCAGGATTAGCTATATCTTTGATAAGATCAATACCCATTAGCTTTGGAGCAAATAAATTTTCTATATCAAAATTTTTATCCAAAAGATCGTTAAGCAAAAATAATTTTAGCATTTTCTTATTTAACTCATATGGTTCAGATACATTGAGGTTTCCTTCATTATCAAATAGATTATTATTTATTAATCCTTGAGATATCATTTTAGCTAGATTATTCCACAATTCTTCTTGTTTTGAAAGATTTTTTACATATGTTTCATATATATTTAATTCATCTAAATTAAGAGGTCTATTTTTTATTTCATCAAGCTTTATATTCAAAAAACCTATGCCGTATATTACACCTTTAATCGTAGGTCTAAAAATTAGTTTACTTTTTTTGTGTTTAGGATTAAGTTTTTCATGATTAACAAATTTTTTTTTGGTTAATGATTCTATGCTTTGATAAATAGTAGTCCTATCTCTGTCCACTTCTTTAGAAATTATTTGATAATCTACAGATTCATTTAAAATTATATATTTTAGAATACTATTTTGTAGATCTGACATTACTAAACGTTGCATATCGTATACTTTTTTGATGTGGTACCACATATAAATTTAGTACAACATATGTTATCAAAAGATAGACATATAAATGAGAAGTTGTTTAATATTAACAATGTTACAAAATATCAAACAAAACACGATCATCAAAAAAGTTCATCGGGTAGGAACTTCATCGGTAGTTACATTAGATCCAAAGATAGTAAAAATATTGAAGATCGATGAGTCAACATTTCTGTCCCAAGAACCTGTTGATGATGCCATTATTATGAAAGTTTTGAGATTAAAAATAGGAGTGAACGAAAATAAAATACAAGATTAGAAAAGTCAGATCCTTTTGGAAACGGTTTGGGGCCCCTTCCAAAAGGGAAATCATTTCATACGGAATTGATTCATTAAAAAATAAACAACAGTTCAATTTAAACCTGACGGACACAAAAGTAATGAGTACAGTCTCGATGATAATCAATGCGGCAAACAAGGATTTTGTAGATGTGGAAGTGCAAGAAAATGACCGAAGAAAAAAAGAAAGCCTTGAACTTTGATACTGATCTTACATATCCCAAATTATTAAAGTTTCTTCACGAAAGCAAGTCAAAAGGATATAAGACATTTAATATTGTAACAGATGATAATGAATCAATTTATTCTCAGCCATTTGAAGAATTAGCAACGTGTGAAGGTCAAGTCTTCTTCTCAGAGGATAAAATAGCAGAAATAGTTCATAAAGAACTGGACAAAAGGTTAGGAGTCCTTCAACAAGAGAAATGATGTCTAACACCACTGAAGTAATGAATGAATCTGCTGATTTCTGGTTTTACGATACTGGTGTAAATGTATTTCCGGCCAACACAAAAGATAAGAATACTTTTGAAAGTTGGACTGAATGGCAAAATAAACCAATACCTGATCAAGTACATGAATCACGTAAAAAGAGTGGCTATTATAATAATGGAATAGCAATTATACCAGGCCCAATATGGCGTGGGCCTTATAAAGGCAAATATTTGGTAGCAATTGATCTGGACAATAAAAAAGCAATAGATGAATTTGTTGGTTCTGGTTTAGAAGAGTTGAAACAACAGACACTTGTCGAGCAACATGCTGATCCAAATAAGATGCATATTTATTTTATCGTCGAAAGAGAAATACCAAATAAGGCAAGCGATAAAGTTGATATTTCAAAAGCAGAAAAGATAAAAGTAAATGAGATCCCAGCCTTAGAAGTTAAATCAAACTCTAAGGGAATTATGTTTTGTTCTACTTCACCACATGCTGACGGTAGTAATTACCAAATCATAGGAACACGAAAACCACAAGTTTTCAATGCTCAAGATGTAGAAGATAGAATTGGCGGTATTTGTGATAAATATGGTATTCTATATGGATTGAATAGTAATAATGGCAATAATAATGACAATAATAATGGCAATAATATTGGTCCTTCTATCCAAGAATTATTTACTCCTAAAACTAAGATTCTTAAAGGTCACAATAGGCATTTAGGAATTTTGCGAGTCATGGATTCGTTACTTGTAAAAAATATGAGTTTTTTGAGTTTGGAACAAATAAAGAAATTGGTATATGAAAGAAATCAAGAACTCTGTGTCCCTCCTCTTGACGACAGAGATATGGAGAGGTTATGGAACCAAGCCTTAGATTGGGCTAACAGGAAAATTAGAGAAAGAGAAGAAGCAGCAGCAAAGCAGCAACAACAGAATCAACACGAACAAGAAGAAGGACAAAAAAATAATAATAAAAATACCGCTAGCACTACCACCACCACCAACACAAAAACAAAAGTCGAAAAGCAAGATCTTATTGAAGAAGCCACACGACTGGTCATGTCAATACATAGATTTCTAACTATTGAGGAGACAAAAGAAATCTTGTTTTATGATAATGAGAATGGTGTTTATGTTTCTGGTGGAGAAGTATTGATAGAAAAAGAATTAGACAAAATATTTGGTTTTAAACTTCGAACTTTTGATATTACTGAAATTAAAAATTATGTAATGCGTAAAACTTATACAAAAAGAGAAGAGTTTGATTCTGATTTAGATATCATAAACTTAAAGAATGGGTTATACAATTGGAGGACAGGCGAATTCTTGCCTCATACTCCAGATTATTATTCCTTGAATCAGAAACCTATCTTATACAATCCAGAAGCAAGACCAAAATTGTTTATCAAATTTTTGAAAGAAGTACTTTATCTACAGGACATTAGAACAGCAGTAGAAACAATCGCATATAGTTTTATCAGAAAGAATCTGTTTGAGCATTACTTCATATTGATAGGTACAGGAGCAAACGGAAAGAGTGTATTCATTGGTATCTTGAGCAATTTGCACGGGCTCAAAAATATAAGTAATGTATCTTTACATTCCTTGGTAAATAATAGGTTTGCTTTATCAGACTTGGAAAACAAGGACATTAACGTGGACACTGAACTTTCAAGTGCTAGTATAAATGATATGTCTGTTTTAAAGAAACTTACAGGTACACAGCCATTAAGGATAGAACAAAAGGGAAAACCAGCCTATGATACAATCATTTACGCTAAACAAATTTTCAATGCTAATCAGTTACCCACTACTTCAGATAACTCAGATGCACATTACAGAAGGGAGATAATCATACCATTCCCACGACAGTTTGAAGGAAAGAATGAAGACCCAAACCTATTGAACAAAATCATAACAAACGAAGAAGAAATGTCTGGGATATTTCAACTTGGTTGTTAATTCTATGAGGACAATTGTCAATAGAAATAAGATACATGTAAATGCGTCAACAATAAGCCAAAGACGAGCAAAGGCTGAGTTAACCCGCAACCCTGTCAAAGTATTTTTGGATGAGGCTCTATCCAAGGAACCAAACCGAGACGATTATGAGACAAATGAAGATATGCACGATGCATTTACGAGATTTTGCAAATACAATAAATTGCATGTTTTAGGGTCTGATACTTTCAGTGAAACATTGAGAAAGGATCATGGATTGAAGAAGGGAAGAAAAACAATAGAAGACAAAAAGAAGACGATATGGGAAGAATGCAAACTCGTAAAATGGAAGAACACATGTGATTATTCACAAAAAACTCTAATGAATAAAGATAATGATGATAAGGAAGAAGAAGAACAAGAACAACCACTAGATGGAGAAGAAAAGGAATCTAGAGAAGAGAAATGGCGAAGAGAGCAGGAAGAGATTGCAAAGTGGGAATAAACAAGAATAATATCAATGATAATAATTACAACAAGAAGAATAGTAGTAGTAATAATATCAACAATCAGCAGCCAGTGGACAAAGTGGACACAGTGGACAACCCTTCACTCAGGCAAAAAAATAGTAAAATCAAGCACAAAATTGAGTAAAAAACGTCTTTTTTTGATAGGGTGGTGTCCAGTGACCTTTTTACAGACACTGGACATAGGGGATTATTCAATGTTCTACTATTCTTGACAATTATTCAATTTTTAGTATGTTTGAGTCATTTTCGTGCGTAAAACCAGCATTAAAAACAAGACAAGACAAGATTGTAAAAAAATTTTATTGGAGTGAAGGTATGTCCACTGTGTCCACTGTGTCCAGTATTATTTTTACAGTTATGAAATATTCATTTTTTTTATTACATAACAAAACTATACTATGACTATATTCATAAAAATACTCAGAATAATGTTCCAGAAGAAAATAAGGGGATGGAACTAGTGGAGTAGTTGCATTAAGACTACATAGAAAATTCATAGGTATAGAAAAAATTCTCATACTTTTGAAATGGCTAAAGTATGTATTATGAACTCCGTTCAATAATCATAAGAGGAACATCAAAATTCCTTATTGAAGAGTGAATACTTATAGTGGCCCATTATAGGTTTAATTAAAACTAAAAGAGATATCTAGAGAATCATTCTATACCCCAATCAGAAAAATCAGTTTGGCTAATCCCTAGTTCTTTCTCCAATTTACGTATCCTGATAGCATACAGATCTATTTTATCCCATTCGTGTTTCTCCTTGGCGATGACGAAACCAAGCCAGCATTTATGAAGAGCTCCATATGTCTGTGAAACGTAATATCCTGAAGGAAGCAAATAATCACCATACTTTAAGCCTTTCATATAATATCGGTAAGGATCATGAATTCTTTGACGCATTTGCTTCCAGACTTTATCATTGGACATTCTATATCTTTGTGATTTCATCTACTACTACATAACAATTAAAATCTAAAGTTAATAAGCTAACAAAAAAAACTACTGACAGTAAATTTAGTTTATTGTAAAAAAAGTTTTTTGAAGATAGCTTTGTATATGTCCCACATACAGGTACTATATTTTAAAAACTTTTCCCTATAATATTTTGTATGCTATGTAGTATAGCTATACAGAATCAGCAATAATACTATAGACAGTTGTGACTGTCATAATAACAATTATTTTCTTTAAAAGATTATTTAATATTTTTTAGTAAAAAGATTCAGTATTTTTTATTAATCTTTCCTGCATTGTTTGAGCCCATTCTTGATAAGTTGTAAGCCCCTTTTTTTCTAATAGATCTATTACTGACATGATCATATCGTGTTGAGTCTCAACTACTTCTTTTAATCCATTTCCATGCATAAGGCTATCAGCATCTGGGTAATATCCATTCTGAGCTAGATGGTTCTTGATGATATTAGATAGTATTTCAGAATCAGTTTCGCCATTAAGTTTAAACTGGGTGTCTATGACTTTCCATACTTCATCAGGTAATTCTACATTTACTGATCTATTGCTCATTGTTCTACAATATTATTTTGTTATCGTTGTGCTTATATTATTTTATTAATAAATTTGATTTGAAGACCAAGCCTTTAGAGAGAATAGATAGACTTGAACTAATAGAGAAAAAAAGATGTGGGAGTGTTGGGAGCAAGCAAGAAGAATCCGTATAAATGTTTGGACGTCTTTACGTAAATAATCAACAATACTCAACCAATGCATATCATAGAATTTTATCACAGTACGAGAAAGGTATTATATCTCTACATAAAACAATGAGATTACCACAGCAAGATATTCCTGTATAATGATATATAGTAATAAACTTGATTTGTTAATGACTGCTTTTTTCTATCATTAACTATAAAGTGTCTGTAAAAAGATGTTTCTAAGGATTTTTTAAGCTTATCTTCTATAAAAATAAACTGACTGATCATCAGTTTTTTGACCTTTCAAGATAAATAACTTTTAGATAGTATATTATGCTTGAAATCAATAGTAGAATAATATAGAAAGAAAAGGAAGAATGATGCTAGTTGATAAAGCTATGTTTAGACCAATGATGCAAAAGTTTTCTAGATGCTGTTATATTATTTGAAATTGTATGATCTGTTTGGTATTGCAATTTTTTTAGCATGACTAGTTAGAGTTCGGTACTGTTGTTACTAACTTTAATAGCTAAATCCATTCTATTAAATTAACAGTACTTTGTTTATATTATATTACTATCTATCTATCGCTTATTCTAAGAAACAATCCATTGTAATTTGTGACCTAAGGTAAAAGTCAGTATTAATCTTTTTTGCAATTGAAACTCAAAAAGATTTGGTGGAGCAAATAGCACATATGCCATGTGTGATACATCTCCAGGATCTCGAAAAGTATTGCGTGCTTTTTGTACTGCTTCTGATAATTTTATTGGTTTACGGAGTTGATTGTACAATGCTTCTGTAAATTCTCGAGCTTCGACATCAGTTACAGACCATAAAGTTCCTATAAAAGCAGAGGCTCCTACTTTTATAAACTGCTGTGCCCATCCGCCTATACCAGTTAAAGAATATCCCTCTGAACCTGCTTGACAGGCGTTAAGAAATACGATAGGATTGGAAGAACTAAATGTCCTCGTTTTTTTAGGTCCCACGATATTATCTGCAGTAAATTCTGCGCGATCTCTCAATAGAAATATAAGATAATAGAGGCTCATCAGGATCATATTCTCCATGTGCTGATATATATAAAAGGTCAAAAGTGCCATCATCAAGAATATTAAGAAGATCGTCTACAGTTTTACTTGTTCTCACACTGAAACCTTGATCTTTTCCAAGTTTATCTATCCATTCAGATTCTTGTAAAGCATCAACTAACATTGTATTTGAAGGGATAATTACTTCTACTTTTTTTATTTGAAACTCTTGATTACGCTGCCTATAATAATTATTACTGCTATTGTATCGTTTAATCGGCCAACGAGTGAAGCTATATTGCTGACAAAGAAAATAATCTCCACCTTCAGTTTCTTTCCATGGTTTAAGTATTTCCCAGGGTATCTATGGTGCATCAGAAAATATATGGATGCTTTTTATTTTGTCTCCGATACTCTTCTTTAACTTGGTTAGGAAAAAGATTATCATATAAATTGTATCCTTTGTTACTAAGAGAATCTTCCAAATCAAGTGGATGTTTGATCAATTTTTCAATATCATTTATAATCGCACGAATCTCTTTCTCTGGTTCTCGCTTTAATGGAAGCGAGGCTATATATTTGCAAGGATAGTACGCACTATTAATATCTCCAGATAGAAAGAAAAAGTCAAATTGATATTGACCATGGCGTTTATTCTCTCTTATTTCAAGGATTAGAATCTGCAGAAGTTGCTAAACTAGAGGAGGAAGTTTGATCTGAACCTGATGACCATAAAAAATCCAGGTCCTTTGACTTGCATATATGAGTCTTGAATTGTTTTTTGTTGCTTCTACTACATGTGTCTTTATTTCAAAATCTCCAACATACATTTGCTGTTGAGGGTTATAGAATTGAAGAATTATAGTTTGATACCCTTCTCTTTCTGCTCTAACTGAAAATTCAACTGGTTTTGAATCCATGGCTCGAACCGGCACATGTATAATAGCATTATCATTTCCAATCAACTCTAGGATATTGGGTTCAACAAAAATGACAGATACTACAATGGGGACTTCATGTTGTGATTTATTAGCAATTATGTTGAACGGTTCTGTTGAAGTCGATGATGGTTGTACTGTAACATTAATAGTTAACTTGGCAGTCTTTCCAATAGGTAAAGTCTCAGGAAATTCAACATAGGGATATCTACGTAATGTTATATTTTCACCTATCTTTAGATTTCTACCTATAATTGCATCTCCACCTATATTTCCGACGTGAATACCTGAAACTATATTATCTGAAGTTATTAGATTAACTGAACCTGAACCTTTTAAATCGAGCCTTTCTTGTTCCTTCTTAGTTATTTCCTCAATCTGCGATTTAATGAAGAAAATCTTCAGATAAACGTCTCGAGAAGTTGAATCTAAACCAGTCTTTTTTAGCACTTCTGCTAATTTTCTAAGTATTTCAGAAATAGATATTAGACGATTTTTTTGATTATACCCTATTTGATAATCATCTTGCCATTTAGTAATATTTTTCTTTATACTATTCCATGCTTGTTTGCAAAAATAAGTCGCTTGACTAACATCATTCTGGGAATGATATAGATTAGCTAAATATATCATACTCTCTGCAACAAAAAGAGAATCAGGTCCGAAATTATCTTGTTTTACCTCTAGTCCTTTACGATAATAGATCTCGGCTGCATTATGATTATTGTGCAATAGATAAAGGGAGGCTATATGGTCAAGTTTTTTAGTGAAATCAATAGCAAAATAAGAAGAATAATAATATTCTTTAGGTGGACTCATTGTCATTTCTAATCCCCTTAGAACATACTTTCTATCTTCTACCGGTACGTCTTTTTTAGGGTCTATAACACCTATAACCGCATTATCATGAATTAGTATCAAGAAGTCTTTTAGAGGAAAAAGTCCAGAAAGAATATGTTCAGCTTCGGGATCGGTTAAGGGATTGCCTGTTATAGAGATAGATCTATCCGAATTATTTTCATTTAACTTTAAGAAAGATGATATTGTAGAGAATGGCGAAGGCAAGAGTCTTTCAACGACTGCTATAAACATAAAAGCAGGAACTACGTACCTACTATGTGTTTTTGCTTGTTTGGCACTAATAATCAGATATTCTGTATTTTCTTTTATTGCAAGTAGTAATGCTGACTTGATAGTTATTTCTCCACTGATAACGTCAAAATTGTCTGAAAATAAAGATCGAAAGTTTGCTTTTTGTTTTGTCATTTTTCTTTATCAATTAAATAACTGTTAAGTAACCGTCATCTTCGCCTTTTTCTGCATCCTTTAACATTGCAGGCTCAATAACTTTTTCTTGTGGAATTGGAATTTCCTCCTTTCCTTTACGTATGTAAGTAGTCTTAGTTACTTCATGCAATTTAAAGCTCTTTTTGTCTTTATCATAATCCAACTGATATAGTTCTACACCAAATACTATACTCTTATCACCTTTGTAAGTTCTCCTTCTCTAGCCTTTTCAATTGAATATTTGGCTGAAGCACTAGCTTCTTTAGCAGCAGCTTCTGCATTAACATCCAGAGATTTGCTATTTGTATCTTCTGCAGAAATATTGATTGATGGACTTTTGACTACTGCAGTTACTACATAATATTGAATATTTTTGTCATCATCATCATTGATTTCTTCTCCTCCATCTGCTATTTTGTGACCGCTCATTTTTCTGCGAAGTAAATTTACATTAACAGAATCACGTGTAATTTCAGAAAAAGAGAATTTTACAAAACGTGTAGCTTTGGATTCATATCCTGCTTGAATCGTACTAATAATACTAGAACCTCCAAAGACTTTGAGAAATCCACCTAAGAATTTCATACCAAAACTTAGTGAGACTCCTTTTGAGATCTTGCCAGAAATATCTGCCATAACTTCGTCTTTTCTTATCTGCGGAATTTCGAATGGAGGTTCGAGAAGATCTTGTCAAGCTACCATATTCAGAAGCTTCTCTTTCATTGTAAGAGTAAACGTCTCCAACTGAAGCATATTCTCGTGGTATCCGTCTCCAACTGAAGCATATTCTCGTGGTATCGATAGTAGATGGAATTTGTTTTTTTTACGAAATACTCTAATACCTCACTATCTGCCATATTTGTCTTGTAATTTAGTGAAAGTTGTTAATAAGGTATATCTTATTGTGATATTTATGATAAGGTTTTCCAGACCAGCATTTAGAGAGAATAGATGGACTTGAACTAATAGATAGAAAGATGTAGGAAGAATACTATAAAGAAAAAGGTCATTGGAAGGGAGTTCAGATACTAAAGGATATAGATAGGTCCAGCCTTATCCTCATGTTATGATGCTACTAGATATGTTATCAATAATAAAAACAAAACAGATAGAGAAGAAGAAACAGAAAGGATGAAAATAGTAGAAGAGATCTATAGAAAGCAAAAAGAACAAGCTGTTTTTTATTACTAATAATTTTAGTTTAAAATACATTCAATTAAATAGCTTCATATCAGTTACTGCTTTCATTAATCTTAGCGGTTCCATTGGTATTAGTACAGCAAGAACAACAATTTGCATTGTACGATAATACTGAAGGAGTAACAAAGAATCCTATTATTATCAGTTATGATCTATCCTGAAAAATATTGAAAAAGGGAAAAATTTGCTGTCAATATAACTTATAAATAAAGGCAAACGCACAAAAATACTTTCAATATAGACATTATTTCAACTGGTTTTAAGACTCTAAATTAAAACCCATTGGTAAATGAATTTTTTCCTAATTTTGCCATTTACAATCCGTATCTCTTGGAAGCAATAAGTATAGGAAAACATGCAATATACCTAAACTCCGTATATACTATTAACTCTACTGAAAAAGCAAACTCATCACCATCTATTCACTTAATATTTCTGATGTTTGTCTCGTTGAAAAGATATCCAAAACCACATGGAAAAAATGCCTAGCCGCTTGAATGAAATACCATGCTGTAATCTCCCCGTTCTATTTCTATTGCCTATTCTAAATCTTGTAGGAGGTCTTGTACTGCTAGAATCTCTTGACGAACTCATTCCAGTCAGCTGCTCATAGTTCGGCTCGAACTCATAAGTATACAGGTTCTCATAGTGTTGAGTAATTATTGCTTATCATATATACTGAAGGAAGAAATGGATAATTAAGAAATGATAACTAAACTGTCTACAATATCGTCATCATAACGGTACCTAATTATATTAACTCAAAGATACTTGAATATTATCATTGTATGAAGAATATTAGAACTGAAAACTATGAAAATCAGAAGCTAAAGCAATTATTGGATATGAAATTGACTCCGAAATCATTTTCTATGACATTCAGAAAAAGGAAAAGATATCATAAACCATTGCCATTTTGATATATACAAACACTTTACACTTCAATTATGTTATATTTTTTTGAATGGGCTCCCCCATAACTGAAAAGAACTCCAATGTAACGCAATAAGTTTTTTATTATATCTGCTAGTTTCGGCTCGTTTCAATATCTCACTTCTTGCCAAAGTTATTGATTCAGAAATCATATGACCATTTAGCAATTCTGTATAAAATACTTCCATAAACTCTTTTGCGGAGTCATCAAAAACTGGCCAGCCAGAAAGAACTAGGTTTGAAGCACCAGCCAATGTAAATCCCCTTATTAAACCAAATGCTTCATTTCCTGTCATTATAGTAGATACTCCTGAATCACAGGAACTCAAAGTGACTAAAGGTGAACCTTTAAGATGAATTTTTGTAGATATTTCATTAGCATAGAGTTTTTCAATATGTATTTGCCCATTTTTATTTAATAATAGATAGCTTTTGTCCGGATCACTATTGTCAAACTTAGCATGTCCTGCAAAATGAATAAAAGAGTATGGAGCGGCATTTGCTTGTTCGATGAAGTTAGTTTTAGATGCTTTATCTTTTAGTAATATAATGGAATTTCCATTCTTGCTTTTTATAATGTTTTCAATGCTCTCTGATTCCTTTTCTGAATTGGGTAGACTTGCATTCCACAAGTTACTTGAGTCAAGAAGTGGATCGACTTCTTTCTTTTGAACAGCCATATCAGTCGGGTTACCTACTATCAATCCTCGTGGGATTTTCGTATTATAGTCAATCTGAAAATGATAGGAAAAATGGTTAAGGCTGAATCCTCTTACAAGACTATATTTTATACCCCAACATTCATTCAAAGATCCTTTTTTATCTGTTATTAGTTCAAAAGGCATATTGTGAAGAGGTCCATCAGCAACAACCATCAGTTGTTGAATTTTTAACTCTTCGAGTCTTTTTTTAATTATATCTGGGATAATCGCTATATCAAGTTTAACCGCATTTTCTAACAAGATTTTTTCAGCATCATCATAAGATTTTGACTCTATAGCCTTTCTGAAATCACTAAGAGTTTTTGGAATGACGAAATTCCAGTCATAACTGCTTAATCTTACGGATGAAAGATTGAGTTTGTTGTTATGATCAAGCATAAAAATTATTAATTCTTCCTGTCTATCTAAGTATACAAATTCTAGTAAAGCCCAAGGTATTACATTAAGCTGATTTTTAAAAATATTGTTACTCAAATATATAAAACGATCAACAATTTCTATAGGGTCTTTTGGTATGGTGACTCCAGGATCAGGGCATTTTTTCCATATGACATCCTCAATTTTACGTCTCTCTTGAAAGATTGATAGATACCGGTCGTCTAGTTCACGTAAGGATTCTTGAACGTTTGCACTTTCCTCTTTTTCAAGTTTTTTACGTTTTTCATTAATTTCTCTTAATTGCTCATTTAATGAGTTTATATAATCAATATACTCTTCTCTTTCGCTACATTCTAATTGATTCTTTGTTAACTCGACGTTTAGCATTTCTCTTGCTTTTCCTACTTCTGTATATGCCAATGCTTCCTTTATCTTTCCGTTTGAGATTAAAAGAGAACATAAATCATCTAATGCTAAGTTAAAATCAGTATATATTTCAGAACTAATTCGTAGAGGCGAAACCTTGACTTCGGCAATAAGCATATCATAAAGTTCACATCCTTTCTTAAGACATTCCTCTGCATCATCTTTTTTATCCAATAGTTGATAACATCGTCCTAGATTTGCAGTAGCAGCTGCAATAACTGCTTTATTGCCTAACTTTTGGGCCATTTGTGAACTTTTATTTAAGTTCATTATGGCAACATTAGCTAATTCTGCAATTGCTTGATTATTTGTTATTCCATCTTGCTTATCCATTCTCAACCTGTCATTTTTAAACTCTGTGGCCAAACGTATTTGTAAATTAGACAACCCTAAGAGAATTTCAGCATGACGTAAAGGTGATGCGTATTCAAAAGCTCGCCTCAGTGCTTTGACAGCATTATCTATATGTTGTTTATCTCTATCTTTAGAGAACATTGAATTAGAATATTTAGCTAAATCTGTTAAGGCGTTTGCTATTGTGTCAGAATATTTCGACAATCTTATTCTATCTCTTGGCTGAGAGATGTTTTTACTGCTCTCAAATTCTTTAAGTGCTTTAGGTAGAAGTTGTTGCTCTATTATTTCCGAGGCTTTTTCAATTCTACCTAGAGAGTCTTCTACCCTTGCTTGACGCAATAAAAATTGAAGGTGACCAATTTTGTCCGAAGTTTCAAACAACTGTTTATTTGTCATGCTATAGTACGCAGCAGCTTCTTCAGGCTTATTCCATAAATCATGATAGAGTTCGCCGAGGTTTAGATGAATGTGATTCCAGATTGGTTCATTAAAAGGGCAAACATTTTTAGCTTCAATATAATAGTCTTTAGCTGTGTATAGACTACCTTCATCTTCATAAGATTTCCCAATGTTATTAAGAAATGCTGCCATTCCGCCTTTAATATCTGGTTTACAAATTTCAAGACCTATGTTATACCATTTACGTATATTTTCAACATCCACAATGTCAAAATCGTACTTATCATTCTCTAAGTACTCAACATAATCTAAGATCCAGTGGGCTTTTGCTGATCTCGACTTTATGTTCGTTGGATCTATTTCTAATGCTTTATCGTAACATTTAATGGACTCATTATGCAAATTGATGTTGTCCAAGGCGCCTCCTTTACCAATCCAAGTATCAATATCATTTGGATTTAACTTCAAAGATTTATCAAAACATTCAATTGCTTCCTGGAATTTTCCTAAAAAGCAAAGAGAGTTGAGCTTTATTCTGCCATAATATTGATTCATTTGGATCTATTTCTAATGCCTTTTCAAAACATTCAATAGCTTTTTCATGTTTTGCTAAATCAGCGAGTATTTTACCTTTATCATTCCATAGTTTAACATCATTTGGATTTATTTCTAGAGCTTTGTTATAGCACTCAATTGCTTCCTCAAATTTTTCTAAAGATAAAAGGGATAACGCTTTTGTCTTCCATACTTCAAAGCTATTCTGATCTATTTCTAGAGCTTTGTTATAGCACTCAATTGCTTCCTCAAATTTTTCTAAAGATGCAAGAGAAACTCCTTTCCAATATAATGCAAAATATATTATACTTTTATCATTATAATCCATCTCTAATGTTTTATCAAAAAATTCAATAGCTTCCTGGAATTTTCCCATATAATTTAACAATAATCCCTTTTCATACATGGCTTCTAAGTTCGTTGGATCTATTTCTAATGCTTTATCGAAGCAAATTATAGCTTCATCATTTTTATTTAAATCAGCTAAAGCACGGCCTTTGTTATACCAAACATATACAAACTTTTTATCAATTTCTAATGCTTTATCAAAACATTCAATTGCTTCCTTGTTCCTCTCTAACTTGTGCAGAGAGAGTCCTTTTTCTGACCATGCCATTGCATCATTTGGTTCTATTTCTAATGCTTTATCGAAGCAAATTATAGCTTCTTCATCACGTTTTCCCATATCCTCGAGAGATACACCTTTATTACAATATGTTATTGCATCATCTGGATTTATCTCTAGAGCTTTGTTATAGCATTCAATTGCTTCCTCATGTCTTCCTAGATAATTAAGAGTTACACCTTTGTTAATTAATACCAGTGTATCATCTGGATTTATCTCCAGAGCTTTATTATAGCATTCAATTGCTTCCTCATGTCTTCCTATCTGACCAAGAGATTGAGCTTTGCTTCTCCAAGGCATTGCTTCGTTTGGATTTAATTCTAGAGATTTGTTATAGCACTCAATTGCTTCTTCATATTTTGCTAAATCCGCGAATATTGCACCTTTATCATTCCATACTTTAGCATAATTTGGGTTTAACTTCAAAGATTTATTATAACATTCAATTGCCTCCTGATTCTTTCCTAAATTGTGCAGAGAGAGGCCTTTTTCTGACCATGCCATTGCATCATCTGGATTTATCTCGATAGCTTTATCAAAGCAGATGATAGATTTCTCATTCTCTGCTAAAATGCCAAGAGAGACACCCTTGGAAAACCATGGTTTTAGTTCGTTTGGATTTAATTGGAGAGACTTATCAAAACATTCAATTGCTTCCTCATGTCTTCCTAGATAACCAAGACAGATCCCTTTTTCTGACCATGCCATTGCATCATTTGGTTCTATTTCTAATGCTTTATCATAACATTCGATAGATTTCTGGAATTCTCCGAGATAACTGAGAGATACTCCCTTTTCAGACAAGGCTGCCAGATTAGTTGGTTCTATTTCTAATGCTTTATCACAATAGGATATAGCCTCATTATAGTTTCCTATATTACGAAAATTTGTTGCTTCCCTTGTCAATTTTATTGCTTCAGATTTTTTTTCTAGCGCAACCAATATATGTATACTATAATCAACATAGTATATTTAGAATATTATGTGACTTTACTTAAAATAATATATTAACAGATAAAATAAAATATTAGCATATATATGTATTTACTAGAGGTAATAAAGACTGAAAATCGAATGTCCAAATGGACATATATTTGATTTTGATCCTGAAGAAGGCAAGGTAGAAGGCATAAGATCTAATCCAACTAAAAATGTGTCAGGAACTTATAAGGTAACATGCACCACATGTAGTGCTTCATTAACTTTTGATTGGCCATAAAGGAGTCTTATTTTTGGCTATCGGACAACCTGGAGAAAATATAAAGAAAGCGAAATTTTCATCAAATCCTGATGTTGACAAGTTCTGGCTTGAATATGGTAAAGAAACCATAAAGACCACACTTGGTGCCATGGATGAAAGAGCGAAATATATGATAACTACCTGTGCAAGTTTAATTGTCATCAACTTTGGACTTTTACTAGCATTTCCATCTCAAAATATCCAAATAACTCCCCAGTTTTTCTTTGTTGTCTCAGCTGCTTTTTTTGCTATTTCTTATTTTCCTTTAAAGAAAGACTTCAGCTTATTTTTGCTTAAATCTGTCAAAAAGGCATATCAATCTTGGTTAAGATGGAAGTTAATATGGCATTATGGTGGATTCGGACTCTTTGTTGCAGGACTTCTTGCATTAGCTATCGCTAACATGCAGATTCAACCCACAAAAACTATGACAGATACAATCTTATTATATTCTATAGATAATGGTACTTATAAAAATATCACAGTGAAGTTAATCAATGGTTCGCCTTCAAATGGTATATACCTCGGTGAAATCCCTCCTATTGCAAAGGCAATTATACTGTTTTATATCGATTCTTATAATGATTAAATAATATAGTAGTTTGTAGCATAATTTTTATCATTTTCTTCCAATTATTCTAACACATGCCAGCAAACAAATCATGGCATGATTATAATGAATCTTTGATAGAACATGGGGACGTGTTCTAATAGATTTAGATTTCATCAGATCATCCAACGAAGAAATCAAGAATATGAATAAAGACAAAGTGGGAGCACCATTCCAGTATTCTGATAATTACATACAGTTTTTAGCATTCCTAAAGACTGGTTTCAAGATTCCATACCGTACTGTGCAGGGAATAGTACGTGGATTATCGGACTACGTAAGAAGAATTGAAGAGATACACTTTACACATATCACAGGAGACGAATCATCAAAATAAAACCATCTGTTGGGAATCTAGATTTTCAAGATGATGATCCTATATAACACTTATTGTTGATGCGGGGTTGTTGCCTAATTCGATATAACATACGGTGTCGTCATCTTTATTTCTAGTCTTTTTGCGCATTGCAATCTCTTTAGAACACCCATG
>CAWIYT010000056.1:0-4172 GCA_963840085.1 uncultured Nitrososphaerales archaeon | reverse complement strand
ATTGAGATTTAGCTATGAACATTCTATTTCTAATCTAGTATGCAAATTCGATTTGACAGAAATAGAACATACACAATTGTAGTAATGTATTCTTTGTATTTGTACTTTCTTGGTTTGAGTTTAAGAAATACATCCAAGGCATTAGTCATCTTCAAGCTGACAATAAAAGAAGTCATGTTTCTGTATGGAACTGGATTCAGAGATTTGCAGAATATCCGATTTATAAAAGAAAAAGAGTATCCGCCTTTATAATAGATGAAACTGTTATTCAAATTGGAGTCAACATTTCTGGTTATGGTTCTGTATAGAACCAATACATAGTTCTGTGCTGAGAATTTACATATCTGAGGAGAGAAATATGCTTGTTGCTGAAAAATTCATTAGATCTCTTGTTGAGAATTATGGAAAACATATTGTATACACAGATGGAGGTACATGGTATGATGAAGCATGTAATATACTGAAATTGAAACATTATCTGCATTCTTCAATAGAGAAAAGTTTGATGGAAAGGGTTAACCAGTATTTTAAGGATAGAACTGAAAATTTTGATGACTACTATCCATATATGCAGATTGAATGTAATTTATTTCATGTACATAACTGGATACAATTCTTTGTATATATGTATAACAATACAATGATAAACAATAATGATTTTGGATTTAAAGGAGGTGAATATTATCTTAAATTAACAGAGACTTTTTTTACTGTTAATATTAATTTTTTAAATCAAGATTATTGAAATCTATAAATATTATATCGTTTTAATGAGGATTTCATGATTTTTTATATTAAATTAAATAATGAATTAATATTGATGCTATTTACTAATGCGTATGCATTGAGATCTACTTTTCATGAGTAGAAGTCTTTGTTTCTTTTTTAATCATCCATTCAAATATTTTTTAATAACATCTTTTGTAACTTGAGAGAAAGGCATTCCTATCTCAGTTCTCAATTGCAATAAGGCTGTGATACACCTAATAATCCATACTCTTATTCTTCTCTTGTAAATGATTAACAAATTTCAAAATATCTTGTCAAATTCTTTATCTCTTAATCTGTGTGGATTCTCTGAATCCAATATTCTAACTTTGCTTTTCTATTATGCAGATTTCTCATTTCGAAATTACTTCGTCTATTAGTTAGTATTCCTTTTGATGTTAGCTGTTTCTTTATTTTTGAACTTGACACGAAACCAGGATTCAATGGAGGAGGTGGGATTCGAATGCTCGGGTCGAATCCTCTTTTTTATAGAATTCATTAGTGAATTTTAACATAAACTAAGAATTAACCTTTTACTTTTTGATACTTAATTCATATGATAATTCTTATAAAATCGTAAAACGAAGAAAAAAAATGAATCATATTTGACTATGTTTTCCTAGTCAAATCACCGTATTTCAAATACGTTAGAGGTAAGTTTCTATTGTTTATCTATCTATATCTATTAAGTTCTACTTTCACAGATTATTAAATTCCGTAAAACAACAGGTGAAAATATTAGAATTATAGAATCTAACCTTTTTTATTGCTTTAACCATATGTGAATATAACCAACATTTATCTTCTTTTGAAATTTGTGAAATTCAATAGACGGTTAGAGAGGGAGAGAAGTCTGATTTAACATAAATTAAAAAGAATTTTTAGACCTTATCTAGATAATAAAACCAGAAATTTTCCATCTCCCATATTTTCAAACTCTTTTATCTCGAATTTGTCTTGCTGTAATAACTCAATGGATTGAAAGAAAATATCGCTAAATGTTAATTCTTGAGTATCTTTAGTTAAAGTTTTAGTACTACCTTCTAAGGAAATAGTATTATTTCCTTCATATATTACATTAACTAATAGATCACAAAATGAATACAAGCAATTATTCCCTTTGAATTTTTGTTCGATGATTTTTGTGTAATTTTTCTGGGGGAATTTTTCGTTATTATTCTTAACTGATTGTGTTATATTGCTAATAATATCGTTCATAACTAGTAAATTTTTTGTATTTGGATCGATTGACTGTGGTGCAATTATGTCACTATTATTTCCTCCACCACTAGGTACTATCCTATATATAGCTCCTTTGCCAATCGAAACAATATACAGGTAACCATCAGGTCCAACTTCAAGATCAGAAATACTGCCAAATCCTTCTCCAAAGATTATTCCTTCATTTTCTTCCTCTTTATCTGATACTTTATCAGAAAGTGCCTCTTCAAGGAATAATAATCCTGTTCTCTGCTTGTCTACTTTAAAGTGGTAAAGGTTTCCATTATTTACATCTCCTAAAAATATATCATTTTGATATTTTTTACCTAATTTATCAGAATTAAGGAACTTAAGTGCGGTAGGACCAATGCTATCGACCCAACTAAATTCAGGATCACTGTAACTTGCTTTTCCACCAAAGTCTAGCAAATTATCTGGATTTAATATAACATTCTCTGATGACTGATCTTCTTCTTCACTAGTCCACATACCTTGTATTTCATTCCATCCACTGTTAAATCCTGCTTCAACAAGATTAATTTCATCACCAGATTTTTGTCCATTTTCAGTATCCCACAGTTTCCCTGTTACTGGATCAAAATCAATCCCAAAACTATTACGTATTCCATAAGCATAGTACAAGTTCAGAGGGTATGTATTACCAAGAATGCCTTCTCCTCCTTCTCCAGGTACTTCCCCATCCTGAGTAACCATGAGAATTCCACCTCTTCCATCAGCTGAAGAGAGTTTTTGGATCGATGAAGTTCTGAGCTCCCCAATTGCAAGGTATACATTATCATCTGGTCCTATTGTGACTCCACCGCCATTGTGGGCTGGTCCAGGTATAGCTGGCAGATCTAGCATTAGTTTAGGATTTACTAATTTATCATTTACCAATTCATATCTGTACAGGCGATTTCCCAGAGGATCATTTCCTGGGTTACAAAAATTATCTTTAGGACAATCATCATTACCATCTTCTACCGATTCAGTATAATATAAGAAAACGTATGTAGGTTCATTCTCATTCTTTGCAGAAGCAACAGCAATTCCTAACATGCCTCTTTCACTTTTGTTCGCAACGCTGACATCAAGTAATGGTTCCGGTAATATCTTGCCATTTATAATCCTCTGTACTGTACCTTTATCTTTCTCTAAAACTAAAATATCATTTGGACCTAAAAAAGCCATGCTGGTAGGTAATTCAAGTCCTTCGGAAATTAACTCCACCTTTAGGTTAGGATCTTTTATTATATTTGGTGTTCCACTGCCACTGCTTATTCTTGGTGTCTCCTGTTGGGCATAAGCAAAATGTGTAATTAATATAGAATTTAAGGCTAATATTGTAATTAAGACTAGTGTAGTTAATGTTCTGTTTATCATTGAAGCTAAAAATCATAGCTTAAAATAAATGCATTTCTAAAAACTTTTATTATACTATCATTATGTCATATCAACTACAAGAAAGGGATATAATTAATTGGTATTAATAATAAATCCTGAAATTCTTTGACTTCAAATTGAGGTTCAATTCCCAACTCTTTAGATTAAGATCAAAAAGTTCCAACTAAATCATTAAGAGAAAATTAAAAATATAATCGAACCATTACAAAATTGGAATTTCATTGAAATTGAATAGAGAGATACCAGTAAAATAGTTCTGTCGGAAGATGGAAAAAAAGCCTTCAAACGGACCTGTTCTACATTCATATTTGTTTTCTTTGGTAGGATATTGGCTTATGTGTCGTCATCATCATAATCATAACTACCATATTCTTGTGCATTTACACTTGAAAAATTTATACTAGTAAAAGGTACTAACATTATCAATGATACTATAAACAATAATAGGCTTTGATTTGGTACTGACTTGCGCATTATATGTTTTAGACAGTTAAAATATAACTAAAGTTCTTAGAAAGACTTGCTAACATAGTATTACTAAATTAGATTAGTGAAGTTGTTAAATGAATGTTTATAGTGATTTTCCCTTCCTAATTTTTATTATTAAATTGACACTGAAAATTGTTAGAGTTGAATATTGAATGCAGTTCAATTCTCTGTAACATTCATTGTTTTGTTAATTGTTATAAGAACTAATCTCTGGGTTCGGTGGTCTTGGGGTCATTTTTGACATTTATTTCTTTTTATTGATTCAATCATTTATTGAGAATATAATAATC
>CAWIYT010000055.1:0-4193 GCA_963840085.1 uncultured Nitrososphaerales archaeon | reverse complement strand
ATCTATAAATCAAAAAATCTATCGTAAAAATAATACTCTTTTTAGAATAAAACTAAACTATTCTATTGACAAAATGCATTGAAGAGGTATTCTTACAAGCAAACTAATAGAGATAATACCTGATTAATAAAGAAGAGGCAATGTCTATTCTGATTATATTGTAGAACCAAGAAACATATATCGTCATCCTCCTATAACAACAGGTATTAATAATATTTTGTCCAGTTTTAAGTACTTTTTACCAATTTAGCATAACACTCAGTATCTCTCCATTTGCATCATGGTAGTTTTTTCAGTCCCCCATCCACCAAAGATA
The DNA here is from genome assembly GCA_963840085.1 of uncultured Nitrososphaerales archaeon. GTDB lineage: Archaea > Thermoproteota > Nitrososphaeria > Nitrososphaerales > Nitrososphaeraceae > TH1177. The sequence continues at coordinate 3,877 of CAWIYT010000055.1, read as the reverse complement.
CCAACTGTGAATCTAGGAGTAGAATTTACAATTATGTGAGATAGTCTTTCACTATGTTCTTTAGTTAGATGTGTATTTAGCAGGTTCATCTGTTATTATTTTTATAATTTATATGATTTAGTTTATTGTTTTGACTATAGTAGAATGATCTTTTTTTAGATTTTGTTTATCAATAAATAATAATGCCAATTAATTCTTAATTCAAGAGAGAGTATAAAAATAATCTGATGATTTAAAATAATTCTTATTGATAATAGTCATTAACTTTTCGGCAATGTGGTTTGCGATCAGAACCTATAACTTTCAATGTGGGTTTATAAAATAAGATAATTCAGTATTCTCGGATTGGGACTCGAACCTCGAAGGGTTAGTTCGGGGTTTATATTGTTAGAATATACTTAAAGATTAAATGAAATTTTTAGATTATGCTAAAACATCTTCTTAAAACTATTGTTACAGCATTGGCATGGAGGAGATGAGATTTGAACCCATTACTGCTGTTCATGGGAGTATGTATTTGATTTCTTATTTCAAATTGTCTAACAATAGATTCATACTGATAACTATGAAGTCTTCAAAAAACGATTTTGCTAGTTGCCATCAGTTTTCAGATGTGAAGTTTTTAATAACTGATCCAACTTTAAAGGTTCAAATCCTATGAGTGCTGTACCTACTCGAATAATCCTCAAATTTGTATCTAGAACCAAATATTGTAGAAAAAGTATCTTTCACATATCTAGTCTATGATATTCTATTAATGAATATAGATTGCCATAAATCTGATTTCTTATTACATCAGAAGATATGAAATCATAAGGAAATCCTAGCTCAATTTTGCTTTTTTCATTTAATCTTTTCATATGTTCGGAATCGAGTTCAAACTCTAAACAACCCAAATTATCTATCATTTGAGCTTGAGTTCTAACTCCTAATATGGGTATAATTACTCCTTTCTTCTTTTGGTTTATTATCCAATTTAGAGCAACTTGTGAAGGAGTTTTCTCAATTTCATTAGCTATTGCTTGTACTTCTTTAGCAATTGATATATTTCGCTCATTTACAAATGTAGAAACCATTGGATGGTTTGGATCAAATCTCTTTGGTTCTTTATTGTTGTTATCTTTGCTATATTTACCTGCAAGAACGCCCATTCCAAGAGGAGACCATGCTGTTACTCCAATGTCAAGCGAACGTGCCATAGGTAACAACTCTCTTTCTGGTGTTCGTTCAATCAACGAGTACATTATTTGAAGACCTATAAAAGATGACCATCCTCTCAATTCTGCAATTGTGTTTGCACGGGATACAACCCATGCTGGTGCGTCAGAAATTCCTATATAGATTACTTTTCCAGATCTTATCAAATCATCTAAGGAGCGCATAACCTCTTCAATAGGAGTCATAAAGTCCCAGATATGCACCCACAGAAGATCTATATATTCAGTATTTAGTCTTTTTAAACTTGCATTTACCGATTGAAATAGATTTTTACGATGATTTCCACCAGCATTAGGATCATTAGGATTTGTAGTCAAAGTATACTTGGTAGCTAGAACAAATTTATCTCGTTCAGGTGCTATGAATTCTCCTACATATTTTTCACTAGTTCCATTTTGATATACATTAGCAGTATCAATAAAATTACCACCTGCCTGTACAAACAAATTGAATATTTTTTTTGATTCTTCCTTCGAGGCACCTTTTAAAAAGGAGCCCCAATCTTCTCCAAATGTCATTGTTCCTAAACAGAGTTCAGAAACCCGTAATCCACTTTTTCCTAATAATTTGTACTTCATTTCTTATATATAAAATGAATATTATTTATATTAGCAAGATACTGATTGGGTAGTTGCTATAGTTCACTTCATGTTTTTAGAATATTTGATATGATTAAACATTAATCGAGATATTGATAGAAAAATTATTTTAATAGATGGAGCTACAACAATAAGAATAACACAAATTAGCAACCTTAGCTATCTTTAATAATTAGAATAGAAAATGTCAAAGTAGTAGGCTTTCAGATTTTATAAAGCAAAGTAAAATGTGAGATAAGTGAAGGAAAAGAGAAATAGCAAACTTACCTTGGAGTCATGACTATCATTTACCATAATCCCATGTAGAAAAGAATTTTGGATTGATTTCAATAACTACATTGTCTCCCTTCTTTGAATGCTCTGTTATCATTTTTGCTATTGGGTGATCTAATGTACCGAGATATTTCATACTTATTTTCTCTCCTTCTGAAACCGTTCTATTTGGATCTTCTACTATAGTTACTGAGCCTTTGCCTTTTACTCCCTTATAAGGAAAATTCTCATCGTCTATGGAAAAATACAGAATTGGCTTATTCCGAAGATTTCTAGTTTTCTTGGATATTTTAGCTGTTGTTACTAAAAGTTTTTCTCTATTTTTATCATAGTAAAACCAGACAGGTTGTATGTTAGGTTCATCTTTTTCATCGATAGTTGATATTTGCAACATCAATTTGCTCTCAAGAAATCTGTCGATCTCCTTTTTAGTCATACCAGGAGTTTCGGTGGTTGCACTAATGATTTTCATAATATTTTACCGAAATACCAACAGAAAAGAGTTTCTTTCTTCCTCTTTTACTTATTACTTATTTAGATAGTTTTTTTTGATAATGATAATTTGCCAAAATTGTTTTATGAAATACAATTTTACTTGCTATTATTATTCGATGTTCTAACTATCAATGCTACACCTATCAAAATAATAATTGTAGCAATAATAGTTAGATAGGTGACAGATTCACTTAGAATCGCCCATCCTAAAAAAACTGCTACAATAGGTGCTATATAAGCAAAAGTATTAGCAATGGGTGCTGTACTAACTTTGAGCAACCAATAAAATTCAGCTAGTGGTATAACAGTGCCAATAAATATTAAAAATAGGTAGGATATCAGTAAGTTAAAGTTTATATCTGAATAAGAAGGAAGCAGATTTAGTTCTCCAGTTAAAATACTAGGAATTAGTAATAATGATCCACCTATTAATGTAACCATTCCTGCAGATAATAAAAAATTTTTAGGCAATGATACTTTACTAGAAAAGATAGACCCTAGTGCCCAAAATAGTGAACTTATTAATAATGATGCAATTCCTACTAGATTTAACCCTTGATCTCCTCCAATCGATGGTCCAACGAGAATTATCATGCCGCTAAAACCAAGAGTAAGACCCATCTTTGTTAAATTTGTTATTTTATTTCTACATATTAAGAACATAAACAATACTACCCACAAAGGAATTGTCGAATTTAGTAAGGAGGCAATTCCTGCAGAGAGATATTGAGCTCCATACGCTATCAATCCATGTCCACCAAGTATCAGAAACGCACCAATAATCAAAGCATTTCTCCAAAGTTTAATTTTTTTTATCTCTTGGCTTTTTCTATCAAAAATATAAGAAACTAGTATTAAAACACCACCTGTAATCATAAATCTAATACTAAAAGCAAACAAAGGTGGTATAGAATCAAGAACAATTTTGATAGCTATGAAACTTGAACCCACAGTTAAAGACAAGGTAATAATTACTAGCCATAACTTTAACTGTTGATTCATAGAAATTAATAATGATCTTGTAATATTAAGATTATATAATAGATTAGCTACATAACTAAGAATGAACTGCTGTAACTTTTAAAAATATTTATACATTAATCAGTCTAGTATAAATATTACATAGATTTAATTGTACATAATCTAATTGAATAAGGTTACAGGAATAACGTTTACCAAATACTGGACATTATATCCTAGAAGAAAGACCAAATTTTCTGACAAAACAGATTCAAGTTTTTCAAATAACTTTTTTTTATATTGTAGATTCTGTTAAACAATTTCTATATTCA
>CAWIYT010000054.1:0-10221 GCA_963840085.1 uncultured Nitrososphaerales archaeon | reverse complement strand
GTTACAATTTCATTTACTGACATGGGTAACACTTTCTAGTTCTGCTAGGGAGTGTATGAAAAATAGAATTACAAACAAAATATAATTTAATTCATGAAAAAGAATTGACTGGAGATACAGTAACTGATATCTGTGCTAGATACCAGATATCTACAAAGACATATCACAAGTGGAAGAACAGGTACCTAAAGTATGGAATAGATGGTCTACAGGATAGAAGTAGAAAACCACACAATATACAACCAGGAAAAGTAACAAAAGAGATAGAACAAGAAATACTGGATTTACGTATAACAAAAAGATTTGGATGTAATCGTATTAGATTCAGGTTAAAGAGACTAAAGGAGATATCACTTAGTACCAAAATCATATACAAGATACTGAAAAGACATGGTTTGAACATCCTGGAATGCAAGATCAGAAATAGAAGAAAATGGAAAAGGTTTGAGATGAAAAAACCAAACCAGATGGTACAGATGGATATTTTAGGACCATTTTACCTTGAGAATTCAGATAAAAAGAACTATTTTATCAGTTGTGAAGATGATTGTTCAAGGAAAGCAGCAAGTGACTGGTCTGAAAGAAAAAGGAGTGTAAGATGTACTGAATGTACTTGGAGACTACATTGTAGAGAATGGGAAACCTAACAAGGTAATGCATGACAATGGTAAACAATTTACATCCAAAATATTCAAAGGTTTCTTGAAAAAGAACAATATAAAGGATAAACCAATTCCAAAAGGCTATCTACAACTACAAGGAAAAATTGAGGCATACAACAAGATAGTAAAGAATGAGTTTCTTGCAGTAGAAAATATTCCCAATGTAAATGATGGAAAGAAAATGTATTACATGTTTGTAAAAGCATACAATGATGAAAGAGAACATGGTGGTATCAATGGTCATACACCATCTGAAATGTTTCTTATGAAAGGAACAAGATTAAATAATTCCAGTAGTAACAACATAGTCAAGCAGATAAAAGAAAGTGTTACCCATGTTGGTAAGTGAATCTGTTACCTATCTATGCAAGTACTACAATTAGATATTATATAATTCTCTTGTAATTGTAATTTCTTTTTGGTGTTCCACTATTGGTTTAGGATAATCTCTCGAAGAGGAATTAGTTGATTTATCAATTACTGAATTAGCCTTATACCATTCATGTATTGTATTAATAGGAACCTCTTTAAGTTCTGAAATCCATTTTTTTATATAAATACAGTCCGGATCAAACTTTTTTTGTTGTAACCATGGATTAAAGATTCTGAAAAAAGGTTGAGCATCACTTCCAGTTGAAGCTACCCATTGCCAATTGCCATTATTAATAGAGGGATCATAATCAACAAGTTTTAATCCAAAATATCTTTCTCCATATCTCCAATCAATATGTAAATCTTTTACTAAAAAAGAAGCAGTAATTAGCCTTAATCTATTATGCATATAACCTGTCTCATTCAGTTCTCTCATTCCTGCATCTACAATTGGAAAACCAGTTTTTCCATTGCACCATAATTCAAATTCTTTTGGTTCATTTTTCCATTCAATAACATTTCTTCTATATCTTTCTTGAAAAGGACTATTAAATACAAAAGGAAAGTGAAATCCTATATACACATAAAAATCTCTCCAATACAATTGTCTTATCAAATGGTGATTAAAACCCAATTCCTTCTGTATTGCGGAATATGCTTCTCTAATAGAACATATTCCAAATTTAAGATAAGCAGAAAAATAACTTGAATTATCTAATGAATATTTTTCATTATTTCCATTATTTTTTTTTAATTTATCTTTTAATTCTAATACTAATTCCTGGTATCTTTTTCTTGTTCCAACTACTATTGATGTTGTCAAGTCGGGATTACTTTTAGAAATTTGTTCAGATAGAATTAGAGAAAAAAATTTATCGAGATTCTTAATTTCTTTTAAACCATTTAAACTTTTTAATTTTTTGCTATTAAAACTTATAAAATTATTCTTGTATTTATCTATATCAAAGAAATTTTCCTTTCTTATTAGTCTTTCAATTGCCTTGTTATAATAATGAGAAAATACTTTAAAAGGTCTATTATTTGAATTTAGTATTTCTTCTGGTTCATTAAGAAGAATATCTGAACACTCAATAAATTCCATATTGTTCATTTTGCAAATTTCCTGGATCAACTGATCTCTTTTTATGCTGTAAGGAGTATAATCTCTATTAACAAAAATGGCTTCAATTTCCTTATCTACTTGTATTATATTATTTATTACGGAAGCTGGATCCCCTACTAATAGAATTAGTTTAGATAATGTGCTACCATTGTTTTTGCTCTTGTCAAATTCATCATTCTTGATGGAAAATTGATGAAATTGTTCTTGAAGATCTAATAATGCTTCTTTTAGAAATCTCAGTAAATGTTTTCTATATTGTCTTCTTTTCAAAAGCAAATTAGGATCTATTGGTAAAGAAAAAGATGAATACATTAATTTTGATTGTAATAAGTTGCTATCTAATATGAAAAGACAATAAACAAAATCTGAAGAATGTATAGCATTGATTAATGCTGTGTTATCCTTTATTCGTAAATCTCTTCTAAAGATAAAAAGACTTTTCTTATACGGTTGCCTGACTTTGTTTTCTTGATTCATAATAAAATAGAATTTAACTATAGTAATAATAAGTTCATGAATATATTTATTCTAGTGCCTAAATTTTTTTTATAATGATAATATACTCTTTGCATAATCATAGAATAGGTGAAATCTATCAAAATCCTTTCTCGATTAATATCAAAATAATATCAATTTATAGAACTAGAAAGCTATAGAAATACCGAATATCTAGTGCATAATTTATCAATCAGAGATAATGATTTAAATAAATTATTTTATATGATTTATTTATAGTGAATAAAAATAGGTGTCAATAATTCTTCAAGTATTTTTGTAAAGAGATCATTAATACCTTGTAATGTTAATGTTCTTTTTGATTATCATACACGAAATGGTGCTTTAGAAAGACTTATTCCACCTTGGAGCGGTTTGAATATAGTTAGTCAAAAAGGAGGAATTAATAATGATGCTATTTCAATTTTCAAGATTAATTTTGGGGGTCTGATAAGCTTCAAATGGATTGCTAAACATTTTGGATATATTCACAATAAACAATTTCAAGATAAAATGATAAAAGGTCCATTCAAAAAATGGATCCACACTCATTCTTTTGTATCCCAAGGATCAGATCAATGCATTATAGAAGATAAAATAGAATATGCTCCTAAGTTTGATAAAATAAGATCTAAAATTATACAAAAGAGAATTCAAAATTACTTGAATCAGTTATTTCTTTATCGTTCTCGTATTTTAATTAATGATATAGATCTTGAAAAAAGGATATTAGAAAAAAATAAAGGAAAAAAAATTCTCATTACAGGATCTCATGGCTTGATAGGATCTGCTCTTATTCCAGTATTGACCACCATAGGAAGACATAGTATCACTCGACTTGTAAGGTCTAAACAAGATAAATATTTCACTTCTACTAATGGTCATGGAAATATACTCTTTTGGGATCCTAAGCATAAAAAACTAAATCATCGCGAATTAGAAGGATTTGATATAATCATTCATCTTGCAGGGGAAAATATATTTGGAAGATGGACAGAAACAAAGAAAAATAAAATATTAGATAGCCGTGTTGAAAACACTAAACTTTTATCTGAATCATTAACAAAACTCTCTAATCCTCCATCATTATTAATATGTGCATCAGCAATTGGATATTACGGGAATAGACCTAACGAAGCTTTAACAGAGGAAAGCGGTCCAGGAAAAGGATTTTTATCTGAAGTATGTCAAAAATGGGAAAATGCAACAAATGATGCAGCTGAAATAGGAATAAGAGTAGTTAACACACGTTTTGGAATAGTATTAACACCAAAAGGAGGTATTTTACAAAAGCTACTTGGATCTTTTAAATTCGGTTTAGGAATAACAATTGGTAATGGTAGTAAAAATCAAGAATCAATTTATTAGCTGGATCTCAATAGAAGATGTCATAAAAAGTATTTTTTATTCAATAACAAATCCTTCAATTCAAGGTGCTATTAACATTGTATCTCCTACACCAGTTACAAATTTAGAATTTTCAAATACAATAAAAAAAATACTTAATCCTAAATTATCAATCTCAATAAATCCGAAAATAACCAAACTAATTTTTGGGCAAATGTCTGATGAATTATTATCTACAAATACTTATGTTATCCCTAAAAAATTAGTTTCAAGCGGATACAAATTTTTTAATCCAGAATTAGAAGATGCGCTTAGATTCTTACTTGGAAAAATAGAACTAAAATAAATACCAAAATTGTTTTAATTCTCTAACTATGCTTTTTAAAACAAAACAAAACCTTCGAATGCGAATAGTGCCTATTATGAGGGTTATAGTGCCTAACAATCTATTTTATGTAAAAAGTTAGCACTATAAAATAAAATTAGACACTAGTTTATATAATACAAATCAGTTTAGTATGTTATGAATTTCATAAAGAACATAACGTATGGATTTATAGGTGGAACATATGGAGTAACTGGTTTAGGTGTAATTGATGGCGGTCAAATATTTGCTATTGCAAGTATGGCATTAGGTGGAGCTGCAATAGTTTCGGCTTTAATGATCAGAAACCAAATAAAGAGAAAGGCCTTAGACAAAAAAATAGCTATAGAAATGAAATAAAAGAAAAATAGATACAATAATCAATTTTTTTATTTTGTATAAAAAATAATAATATGAAATATAATATGTTATCGTCAAATAGAAATAACATTTCAATTAAAAACAAAGCCATTTACGATCTACAAACATTATATTTACAAAGGAAAAATACACTTTGGAATGTATTATATGATAATTATCAATACAATATATCAATAAAGAGAGGACAAGACTTTCTTCTCAATCACGTTGATTCTAAACTTTCTCTTGTTGTAATATATGCTGATTTAGTAGGTTCAACAAAGATGAGTATGGTTTTACCAGTAGAAAGAATGGCAAAGATAATCAAAGCCTTTTTACATGAACTTTCTTCTGTAGTTAAGAGCTATAATGGATTTGTATTAAAGTATGTAGGAGATGCAGTTATTGCATTTTTTCCAAGTAGCTTTAACAAATATCTATCTTGTGATACTGCATTCCAATGTGCAAAATCAATGATTAACGTAATAGAAAATGGTATTAATCCAATTTTAGAAAAAGATGGAAATAAAGATAATTATCCAAAATTAGCAATTAAAATAGGAATAGATGAAGGAGAAAATTTGGCTATACAATATGAATTTGATAAAAGCTCACCTATTGATCTGATAGGATATCCTATGAATGTAGCAGCAAAGATAACTTCTCTTACAGGACCAAACAAAATATCCGTTGGAAATAATGTATACAAATTGCTACATCCTACATTACAATTAAAATTTCAGGAAATGCTAACAAAAGAAATTGATGAATGGAAATATATTGATCTCGAAAATAATTTATCATACAAAGTTTACACAACTAAATAATAGCTGAACTACAATAATGAAAGATATAAGATTTTGAACTACTATTGAATTTCTGGATTTTTGAATCTATTACGTTATGTGTAATTTTTTAAATATGTTAAACTAATCTTATAACAGCTTGTGTTTTTGCATTCATATTTGAGTTAATCGTGTAATAACAATCCTATACTCATTAAAATAGTGATTGCATGATTTTTATAATTAGATGATTATATAAATGTTACAACATTTACCTTAATTTATTAAAATTTCTATAACAACGTTTCTATTTCTAATACTACAATTTCTCCAAATTCTCTGATGAGACTCCACGAGTTAAACGCCGGGAGTGGGACTCGAACCTTCGTCCATCAAATGTGGGTTCTACTTTCTAATATTAAAATTTAATGAATTTTGTAATTAATTAATATACAAATTATTTAATATTTTAATTACTTTTATCATTTATCTTTGGTCTTTACATCAATCAAATTTTTTAGGCATCGAAAAAGTTTATTTATATCCTAATCGGCGTTCTTGTAATGCCATCTAATAAGAAATCTTCATCTTTATTTCTAGTTGAACCAAGTGAATCAGAAGGAGTCAAAACTGTATCACTCAAATTCTGGAAGAAGGAAGAACTTGCAAAAAAGTCACAAGAAGCAATGAATAATGCAATGGAAACAATTCAAGATATGGCTCAAAGGGTGAATTCTACTATTCAGAAAATAGATAAAAATCAAAAACTAGATACAGCAGAAATAGAATTTGGAGTCAAGTTTAACGGTGACTTGGATGTAGTTATTGCAAAAGCAGGAGTTGAGGCAAGTATTACTGTTACCTTGGGTTGGGATTTTAAATAATGAAAATATAAATTATTTATAAATACGCAATAGAACCGATTTAATTTTTAATACAATCTAAAACAAAAATGTCCAACAATAACAACATTTTAAATGATTGTGAAAAAAGTATCGTTAAAATTACAACGCTTGAGGGAAGAATTGTAGGCACAGGTTTTATAGTCACTGAAGATGGTATAATCTGTACTTGTTATCATAATGTTGGAGATTTGAGCAAGAAAGAAGCTTATAATGATATCCTGGTTTATTTTGCAGAAATAAAACAACCTCTTAAAGCAACGATATTAAAAGATGAAAAAGATTCTGAATATGTAGATACAATAAATGATATAGCATTTTTACAGATACAGAAAAAAGATCAAGAAGAATTGAAAAATAATGGACAAGAATTAGTTCCTTTACCATTAAGTAAATTTGTTTTACGTACACACAAATTCATATCTCATGGATTCAGAAAATACGATGAGTTTAAACCAGGTTTAAGTTCATCTGGATATATTCAAAGTAGATCTGAATATCAAAAAGATCCTGAAACAGAAATTCCAATAATTCAACTTTCTTCAAAGCAAATTGAAGAAGGTATGAGTGGAAGTCCAGTTCTTGACATCGAAACAAAAAAAATAATAGGAATGATATGTATGAATTATCCAAAAAAAGATATTACTGATCCTGATCTTGTAATGGCAATTCCCGTTGAATCTATGATCAATCTTTATGAAAGTTTATCTGAAAAAAATCCTGGACTTGATCTTCGATTTTTAGTAGATAATCAAGAAATCGAAAAAATATTAAATAACTACACAAATTCACTTGAAAAGAAAGTATCCAAAATAAGACTGCTTGGAGATAACAAAGAATATGATCTTACTGAAGTTTTCATAGACCTGATCATTAAGAGTACACGATAGACCGTCTTTTCAATCTGAATATGAATACAAAGGGATGATGGATCGTGAATTACTCAAAAAACGTTTTCGTGTTAGTAATTATTATCAAACAGGTTATGATGATGAAAATAAAGAAGGAAAAGACATCAGCCCTTATGAATTACGCAAAAAACTTTTTAGTAATTTTTATCAAACAGGTTATGATGATGAAACTAGAGAAGAAAAAGACAATGAAAAAAAGATTAGAAAGATTAAACCAGAAGATCTCTTGGAATCAAATAAAAAAACTACCGTTATTGTAGGAGCACCAGGTTGCGGAAAATCTACACTAATGCGATATCTGGTTCATAGAACTTTACAGCAAAAGCAAAAAGAATATCTTCCAATTTATCTAGAACTAAAAAAAATACAAAGAAAAGAATTAAATGATAAAGACAGATTTGAAGACATAATTCTTTCCGAAGCAGTAATATCACAATCAGGGATTTACGATAAAGTAAAGCAAGAAAATCTACTACAAGTATTAAGAGCCAAAATAATAGATGGAAAGATTGCATTCTTTCTTGACGGTTTAGATGAAATGAAAGAAACAGACGACTCTCAGAATGTATCACTACGTCATTTATTTAATACATTTGTTGAGAGTGAACGGATAAGAAATACTCTAGTAATCGTTACGACCCGTCCTTATGCACTACAAGGTAGATTTGATGATGTTAAGGAGATGGAAATAGCACCTTTTGATATAAAACAAATTAAACAATTTATCATGCATTATTATGGTAACGATAATCCTGAAGCAAAGAAATTCTTAGATGATTTATCGACTCGTAGCGAAATACAGGAGATGGCTAGAGTACCATTAATCCTTGGATTTCTTTTACAGATGTATATTAAAGTCAAATTATTTTCTGAAAATAAACTAGACATTTATGATAATATAGTTACTAACCTGAATAACCAAGTGGATGAAGAAAAAGGTATTAAACGTAATTTTAAAACAATACCAATACACAGACGCAATATTCTAACTAATCTGGCATTTTCTGGATTACTAAGTTTTCATGAAAAGATAGCAAATCGCTTTGTATTTACAGAAGAAGAAATCTTAGGTGATGTAAAAAAATATTGTTCTGATCCTAACCTAAATCTAAATGTTAATGACCTATTTGAAGATATAAAGATGACTGCGCTGTTAAGAGAAATTGGAAATGATACATATGCATTTACTACTGGAATTATTTAATCTTGTTCCTTTCATAAGAAACATTTCAGATGGTGTGTAACCATTGATACCACCATGTTCTCTATCTTCATTGTATGCTTTTACGAACATGTAATACATTTTCTTTCCATCATTTACATTGGGAATATTTTCAATTGCTAGAAACTCATTCTTTACTATCTTTTGTTGTATGCCTCAATTTTACCTTGTAGTTGTGGATAGAATTTTGGAATTGGTTTATCCTTTATCTTGTTCTTTTTCAAGAAACCTTTGAATATTTTGGATGTAAATTGTTTACCATTGTCATGCATTACTTTGTGAGGTTTCCCATTCTCTACACAATGTAGTCTTCAAGTACATCTAGTACATCTACACTTCTTTTTCTTTCAGACCATTCACTTGCTGCTTTCCTTGAACAGTCATCTTCACAACTGATAAAATAATTCTTTTGAGCACAATTTTGAAGGTAAAATGGTCCTAAAATATCCATCTGTACCATTTGATTGGGTTTTTCCATTGCAAATCTTTTGTATTTTCTATTTCTGATTTTACATTTCAATATGTTCAGACCATGTCTTTTCAGTACCTTGTATATGGTTTTAGTACTGAGTGATATTTCCTTTAATCTCTTTAACCTGAATCTTATACGGTTACATCCAAATCTTTTTGTGATACGTAGATCCAGTATTTCTTGTTCTATCTCATTTGTTACCTTTGCAGGTTGAATATTGTGTGTGGTTTTCTACTTCTATCCTGCAGACCATCTATGCCATCCTTTAGGTACCTGTTCTTCCATTTGTAGTATATCTTTCTGGATATCTGATATCGTATGCAGATGTCAGTTACAGTATCTCCAGTCAATTCTTTCTCATGAATTAAATTAAATTTTGTTTGTAGTTCTATTTTTCATACACTTCCTAGCAGAACTAGAAAGTGTTACCTATGTGTGTAAGTGAAATTGTAACCTATGTTGGTAAGTACAACAACTAGTATCACTATATTCATGATCTCCCATTGCTATCTTCATCTTTGATTTAAATGGCTGTATTATTTCAAACCAACAATTTGCAGATTTGCCATAACTTAGATCTCCTGCTGATATTACAAGTTCAGGATTCTTCTTTTGAATATTTTCTACTGTTTTTTTTGTATCTTTTTCACAGCCCCAATCTGCTGTCACTGCAATATTGAAAGAATATTTATTTGTTGTTGTTGGTAAAGTATTTTGATCAGAAGTGTTATTTTCTTGTAATTGGTTATGAACTTGTGATTCTTCTCCATAATCTCTAGGGTCATAATAATCTTCAGGAACTATACTAAAAAACTCGTCATCTGCTGATAATACACTACTAAAATGAAATATAATAAAGGTAAAGAAAAATAATAAAAGAAATAAAGTAAAAATAAAATATTGATTATACATAACTATCACTATATTAAATTAAGTTATCGTTGTTTTTTTTATATAAGAATTGTAGAAGTATTTTCATAAAAATCCTCTCATTTGTCTACAGGTTTAATTTATTGAAATACAATGGTCATCCATTATAATTTAAAGAAGAGAAAACTATTGAATATATATGGTATATTGACATTATCTTTGTAATACTTTAAATTTATATACAATTATTAAATAGTTCTTATCTTTATTTTTTAACCCATGAAGATAAAAAAGATATCTAAGTTAAGTATCATATCTTAGGCCAACAACCAAAAC
>CAWIYT010000053.1:0-3096 GCA_963840085.1 uncultured Nitrososphaerales archaeon | reverse complement strand
AGTAATAACGTATTAAAAAAAAGTAACATATTAAAAAATTTGTATATAACTTTATTTAACTATATTGTCTAAATATATATGAATAGGTTTGGACTGAAAAACCAAATTAGAGGACATGTAGCGCATGAGCCTCAATGAACCTCTCTTTTGTTGCTTTTATAGCCTAACTATATCTCTGATATATTAAGAAAAATTAATTAATTGTTAAATCAATTTCAGATAATTCGATAATAATAAAAGCCAAATATAATGTAATAGCATATCTACAATAATATCGATAGCGGTGCAAAAATATTGAATATATTAAAGTTCTACCAAGTAAGATTCCTTTATGTCCCATGAATGATTATAATTAATGATTCTCTATATTCATTTTATTATATTTTTTGTTCTGTTGAATCTTCAAGTGTGTATTTTAGTTCTAGAAAATTAGTTGATAAAATATTTTAGAATTTATGATTCAAAAAAATGAATCATCAAAATTATATAGAATAAGATTTAGTCGGAGGTAATAATGTTATCGACTATAGCTAAGAAAAATTCTATTAAAAATGTATTAAAATGGGTATTTGGTGGTTTCAGCATATTTTTTATTGCTATGTTGGTTTTCATGTTAGTTCATGACTCTATAACAGGTGCATCTTCCCAAACAGCAGAATATTGTACAAAGTATGGCTTTTTAGCATCGCCTGGTTGTTGGTAAAAATAAATGGGTATTATAGTGTAGCCTCTGACACCCATCATTCCAAAATAACTATATTTGGAATTAAAGCTGGCTAAAAAAATCATAAATTAATAGATAACGAGTAGAATTCTTTATTAGATTCACTAACATACTAATGTTAATGGAGATTTCTAACAATAACCATTGATTATATTTTATTGGTAGATGATGAAAAAGATATTCTTGATTTATTTAGTGATTATTTATCATCCAATGGACTAAAAATAATATCATTTCAAAATCCTATTGAAGCATTAGAATATTTTTATCAAAATAGTAGCAATTGTGTTATGGTTATAACAGATTATAAAATGCCTCAAATGTCTGGAATCGATTTTATAAAGAAAATAAGGGAGAAAGATACAGATTGCAAAATTAAAACCATGATTATTAGTGCCTACATAAAAGACAATCTTCCTTATGATAAATCATACATTATGAAGGTTGATAAAATATTAGAAAAACCTGTTTATCTTGATAGATTAAAAAAAGTAGTTCAAGAATTAATTTCAATCAATACTCAGCAAAAAATACGAGAGTAATAATTGATTGATTTAAAATATTAATTCGTCTTATTATTATTATATGATAAAGGGCATTTAATTGTCTCTAATCTTAATAAATAATATTGCTTATCTAACTAGAGTGAGGCCATATGCATGTCTATTAAACCAAAAATATTGATAGTAGATGATGATGAGGATATCAATAATCTCTTTAAAATATATTTAGAACATGATGATTTTAAAGTAGATACTTATACAAACCCAATAGATGCATTACATTACTTTAAAAAAGATGAATATGATTTGATTCTCCTTGATTTAAAAATGCCACAGATAGATGGTATTGCTATGTTTCAAGCATTAAAGAAAACAGATGAAAATGTAACTATTTGTTTGATGACTGCAGATATGTCATACTTGGAACAATTAAAAGAAAAAATTCCCAATATCGAAAAATATGTAATACACAAACCAATTCTTTTGAGAAATCTAAAAGATAAAATCAATGAACTAATTTCTGAAAAAAGTAGTAATGTACTGTTAGTTTAAAGATATTCTAATGGCACTAATTTAGCTTGTTTTCATCAGAGATATAATAGATGTTAATCTAGATGTTGTTGAATTATTTGCAATAGTTTACTTATCGTTATTGGTTTCTTGACAATTTCCAGATTTAAATCATTATTTCTTATATCATCATATGCAGTTACTAGTATCATCTTGATTTTTGGATTTATTGCTGCTATCTCATTGGCTAATTCATCTCCTTGCATTGTAGACATTCTAAAGTCCACAATAATCAAACCAAATCTATCAGGATGTTCACGAATATAATCAAGTATAAAAAGAGGGTTAATAAATCCCATTGTATGATAACCATTTTCTTGTAGTACTTCTGTAAACAGAGTAACGATATCCTCTTCATCATCCACTACAGCTATTGATTTATGATTATTATAACCTACTATATTCAATGAGTATTATGCCATTATTTATACTACAAGATATTTAAAAGACTACAATTTTCTCAGCCAAATATATGTTGTCACGTCATAGTATGAACTATCCATTCAAATAACTCACTTCCTTTAGTTTAGACTATGGCAATATAATTTACTATTAATTAATTAAATTATTATAACAAATATTTAATAGTAATTGTACAAAATCATACTATTGCTTTAGATAATAAAAAACGAATATTGGTAGTTGATGATGAATTAGATATTTGTCTAATGCTAAAAGTAGTTTTAGAAAATAATGGATTCATAGTAGATTATTATTATAATCCTGTTGTAGCAGTCGATGAATTCAAATCTAATTTCTATGATTTAATAATACTAGATATACAAATGCCAGATATCAATGGGTTTCAGCTATACAGAGAGATAAGAAAAAAGGATATCAAGACAAAAATATGTTTTCTGACGGCAAGTGAATCCCTATTTGATATTGCATACAAGTTTTCTCAGGTGTACACTTTTATCAGAAAACCTGTAGAAAATAAGGAATTAATTAGAATAATTAATGATTTATTAAATAACTGATAAATAGCAAATTAGTAAAGATACTTTGGTAATATCGATATAGAGTAGGAATTTTTTATTTTCAAATTGACATTATAGACAAAACAGATTATTAAGTTATTTTACATTTAGATTTTTCATTAATTACCATCTGAATAATTTTTTATGTTCTATTTATGTTTTATTTTCTATATGTATACCAAGTAGCTTATGTTTTCTAATTATCAATTTTAGCAAGCAAATAGTTTCTCATATCAAGATTGAATCTTTTTGTTCTAAAATATGTAGATATTTTATTTCTCAAATCTGTAAAAGATGAATATAGTATTGCATGAAAAGG
>CAWIYT010000052.1:0-4171 GCA_963840085.1 uncultured Nitrososphaerales archaeon | reverse complement strand
ACCTTTAAAAATCAACCAGATATTGGAAAAGCAGTATCTGACTGGACATACAACTACAATGAGAAACATGGGAGAAGGATAACTGATATTTTACAGATAGGAGTAATGAGTATGACTACATAACTTTAACTGATAATATTTTAAGTATTTATTGTTGTACCTACCAACATGGGTTACAATTTCATTTACCAACATAGGTAACACTTCCTACTCTGCTAATAGGAAGTGTATGAAAAATAGAATTACAAACAAAATTTAATTTAATACATGAGAAAGAATGGGCTGGTGGAGATACTGTAACTGACATCTGCATACGATATCAGATATCCAGAAAGATATACTACAAGTGGAAAAACAGATACCTAAAATATGGCATAGATGGTCTGCAGGATAGAAGTAGAAAACCACACAATATTCAACCTGCAAAGGTAACAAATGCGATAGAACAGGAAATACTGGATTTACGTATAACAAAGAGGTTTGAATGCAATCGTATCAAATTCAGATTAAAGCGTCTGAAGCAGATATCACTCGGTACTAAAACCATATACAAGATACTGAAAAGACATGGTCTGAACATCCTGGAATGTAAAATCAAAAACAGACAATGGAAAAGGTTTGAGATGAAAAAACCTAATCAAATGGTACAGATGGACATTTTAGGTCCTTTTTACCTTGAGAATTGTGCTAAAAAGAATTATTTTATCAGTTGTGAAGATGATTGTTCAAGAAAGACATCAAGTGAATGGTCTGAAAGAAAAAGAAGTATAGACGTTTTAGATATACTTGAAGACTATATTGTGTAGAGAATGGTAGACCACACAAAATACTTCATGATAACGGTAAACAATTTACATCCAAGATATTCAAAGGCTTTCTGGAAAAGAACAATATAAAGGATAAACCAATTTCAAAAAGATATCCACAACTACAGGGTAAAATTGAAGCATACAACAAGATAGTCAAAAATGAATTTTTAGCACTAGAAAATATTTCTGATGTAGAAGAAGAAAAAGAGAAAATATTCTATATGTTTGTTAAAGCATACAATGAAGAAAGAGAACATATGGTGGTATCAATGGTCACACACCATCTGAAATGTTCCTTTCTAAAGGAAGATTAAATAATGATAGTAATAAAAAGAAAAGTAAGCAGATAAAAGGTGTTACCCATGTTGGTAAGTGAATCTGTTACCTAACCGTGCAAGTACAACAATTTATAAATATAACAAAAACACTTCTCATCTAGAATATAAAATAAATTGATATTAAAAAAAAATTAACAGATAGCTTGCACTGTGAGCTTCTTTCATTCACTTGGGTTTATAGATACTAATACTTCATTTTCCATAAAGAAGGAAAGATATTATAACTGTTGTATAAATATTATACATATTGGTAACAAATTTAGCGGCCTTAATTTTCTTCTTCAATTCCAAGAAATCGTTGTTATCATAGCGAAGGTTTACAGTAGGATCAGTAAGTTTATCATTTAACTATTACCAATATTTATCATATAGAATTAATTATTTCAAAAAAAAATAGAATGTTATTTAGAATATCATTAGCAGATTTTATTGAATTATTTAGACGGCCTATGTCTCCTTAAATTAAATTTTAACTTTCATAATTTAAAAATTAAATAACCAATCTTTTTCACTTTGAATAATAAATATTTAAAAATACTAAACTGTTAACCTTTATCAATATTTAAAATAATAATCATTTGAAATCCTTTTTTAGGTGAAATTTAATTCACAAATCATGAGCAGGTTTAACTCTATTAATTAGATAAAAAATAAATTGTTATATATCAAATACATCCTATTTTTTCATATACTGACTAACAAATACAATCAACGATTACCGAAACGACAATTTACAATAAGATATCAGGAGGAAGAGGATGGAGGATATAGCGGCCAATGCTTAGAAATTCCAGGAGCAATTAGTCAGGGAGAGACTCTAGAAGAATTAAAGGAAAATATGAAAGATGCTATTTCTTTAATTTTAGAATCCATTAAAGAAGAAGCGGATGTACAAAAGAAAAAATCGTTAATAATAGAAGTTTAAATATCTTAAAATTATAATATACCCATCTACCGTTACAAATAGAGATTTATTTCCTTGAGCTTAAAAAACCATAACTATAGAAAAATAGTGAAAGTATTAACAAAATATTATGGTTTTTCTATTGAAAGACAAAGTGGAAGTCATATACAACTAAAACATCCAGATGGAAGACGCTTAACTATACCAAGACATGATCCTATCAAAGTAGGCGTCATGAAAGCAATAATAGAACAAGCGAAAACAACACAAGAAGAACTTGTAAAATATCTGAAATAAAACTATTTCTATGAATTGCTATCCAAAGTAACTGATCTCATTTGAAAGAAGGAATTCAATCTTTAAAAATCCATAGTGGAAGTGAGAAGTGGAATGAATAAGATAATAGATAACATGTTCCAGAATATGGACAGAAAAGATATATAATTACTCTTAAAGGATAATTGAATCTGAAAAAATACAAGTTAAAGGTCATTTCTAAATATATAAAAAAGATTTGTAATGGTAAGATCTTTCCAAGACTACTATTGGTTTGTCGGAATAACCAAGATGAATTAATAGAACAACCTCCGACTATAGAAGAGTGGAAATTGAAGAAGCAGATACATTTCCAATTAAAATTAGATCTGGAAAAGAAAGATGATTCAATAGATATACACAAAATATATTTTAAAAGAATCATTATATACTAAAGTTGAGAATCTGGAAGATTTGTTTTAGAAACCTTTCATTAAAACTAATAGTCCTATAAATCAAGGTTTGAAAGATGTCAAAAATTATCAGATACTAATCAAAATAAATTAATACCAGACAAAAATAGAAATCCAAAAAAATATTCAAAATATTTTTTCTTTTTTTTATTTGATATAGTCCAAGTATATTCTTCATATCAAACATTATACTATTGTAAAATAAAAGAAATAAGTCTCATTTTCTAAAGAGTATAGTATTACTCTAGCTTATGGTGTTTAAATTAATAATAATCTTGAGATTATGTTACTATATAATTATCAAGATTAGATTATAGATAAGACATTGATGATTTTGATATGAGCATACACAAAATTATAGATATCAACTATAGATTACTCTGAGTAAAACAATAACTTTTAAAGTTTATTATCAATCTAGAAAATTAGTGAGGTAGTTATAGACGACTGAAGTCTAGCCTATTGATTGCAGTAATTGTTTTAACTTTACTATTTGTTGTTCATGCATTTGTTTCTGAGAAATGCTTGATGATTTATCATCAATTTGCTGTATTGATAAGCTTTGGACTGTTTGACCTAGAGATGGGCTGTTGGATCTGGAGGTAAGAATCCTATTCTTTGTAGACAATCAATAACATCATCTAATCTGTCTAGGATACCCGCGCTTTGGAACTCGCCGACCATTAAAGCTCTAATTTCAGGTGTTGTTTTTCCCTGATTTACTAATTGTGCAAATAATTTACAGTATTCTTCAAGGTCTTTAGCAGCATTGAATGGTAGGCTCGCCAAATATTTCAAGAAAGCTGCTAATTACTTATCTGTTAAAACAGTTCTAAAGCAGTTTTCACATGACAATAGTGCTTCTTCAAAACAGTCAAAGACATCCTTTACTACTCTATCTATATTATTTGAATTTGTTTGATCTAATACAGCTTTTTCTATGGTATCCAATGCCTTTTTATATTCTATAGGATCAAGTTTTCCAGCAAGACAGTGAAGAGCAAGCTTTAGGTTTTCACAAATTTTAAAAAGTTGCGCGGTGTTATATTCAGCGCTAGGCGATCCGGTCGTTAAACATATTGCTCCGGTAACTTTTGGCTCCTCACCTGTACAATCAAAAGTATCAAAATTGACTTTATTTATTGCATTAATCAATTCATTGAGAAGAGTAATCTGTTTGTACAGCATTCAAGAAATGTAACCAATATTTTACAAATTTTTCACATACTATTTGTTCATCTGTTAATTTCGGGGGAACTACCGGTGGAACTGGTGGTGTCCAAACTTCTGGAGCTTGAGAAACGGATATCCGCATTGCCTATACCTGCATTGACATGCTTATAGTAGATGTCAAAAAAATCATGCTTATTAAAGATAGACCTAATTGTTACT
>CAWIYT010000051.1:0-4808 GCA_963840085.1 uncultured Nitrososphaerales archaeon | reverse complement strand
GAAACACATTCAAACAACAGAACAACAACAACAAGCAGTTAATAAAGTAATAGATGAAACTAGAGATAATATCAAGAAAACAATAGATGAAGCAAGAAAAGAAATTCCACGTTATATTCAAATAGTTAACAATTATCAGGAAAATACAATTAGAGACAATTAGAGAAATACAGTCATTATGTAGAATCACAAAAAAGATATTATACTAGCTAATTCATTGACTTTCGTATGATTGGACTGTATCTCCTAGACAACTTCCACTGAAAACTATGGAAAAATAGTTAGTAGCTTTGCAGTAGTAGACCGGTGTTGAGCAAGTTGAGATTTAATAAATAATACTATGCTTTGCAGATGTAAACTATTGAGATACATATGTTCAGCATATACAAAGAGAAATAAAAAGAACTATTGAAAATGAGAGCTAATGTTGTCCACATTTAGCAAGCTTCCAGCAAGTTCTCGGGATAATATTCACAAACGGGCAAACCATGACAAGTTCTTCTTCTAATGCATAATTATAGCATAAGAAACAAACAAAGATATATATAAATAAACAATAACATAATCTACATATTTTTTTATTATTTGAATTTTATATTAAATAAAAGTCCTGGAGTTTACTAAAAAAACCAACATATTAAAAATTTGCATATAAACTTTATTTAACTATATTGTCTAAATATATATATATCAAGTCGTTATCTAAAGTATTTTGGACTGAAAAACCCGACTAGAGGACATCTAATAAATAGTAGGCATGAGCCTCGATGAACCTATTTTTTTACTAATTTGATAACAATAACAATATGTCTTTATACTAAAATGTAATTTAGTTTAGTGTTAGTAAATGATAAAGTTAAAGACAAAATAGATTAACAAAAAATATTTTTTTAAATTTCCAAACAAATTTATTTTAAAATCATTGTATGTCATTTCTGCCATATTCTACCAAATTTTTATTGTTTAAGATTATGCTGTTTTTTGATTAATGGACACTTAATTTGTCTTTTGATATACTTCTGGATATGACAAAAAAATATCTCAAGTATTATTAACTATGTACAACCTCTGCACAATGAGCAATAATGACAATAAAGGAATAGCCTGTGCAGATGAAAAGACAAGAAAAAGAGTAGCAAGTAAAGGTGGAAAAGCATCTCATAGTGGTAATAAAAAGAACGACTAATACAAACGAAAATTTTTTAAAAAATAAAATTTTCTCATTTCCTATTGTTAAACTCTGATAATCCATATTTCTTATTCAGATTATATCCAATATACCGAATGTTCTTCCAAGTGATGAAAAGAGCAATAAGATAATATGAAATGAGAAAAAAAATTTGTTCCATCTGATTTCTTCTAACTTTTAACCAGATGAAAAATAGACTATTATACTACAATTATCTTACTTTATTTAAAATAAGTTTCCAATAATAAAAACTAAATACACGATAGTAGATGTGTTCTATTTATTATAGTTTTTTAAATAACCATAAATTCTAAAATAATATTTTATTATAACATTATTAGTATAAATGATATATAAAATTATTATGTATAATGTTCAATCTAATTGCTATAAATTATAATGTTAAATAAAAATACAATGGAAACTCGGTAGAAGATATAAAATTGAGACAGATGAAGATGTTGGATTAGATGATAAAATCAAGGCAGGAGCAAGAGCATTCCTAAGGTAAGAAACCTTAAGAGTTAGATAATAAAATTCTTCTGGTCCAGAATACAAAGCAGAAAAAGCAAAAGAAAGAGTAGTTAATTAATTAATTCATGGTAATGTTCCAAAATCATAGATGCTAACAGTAGGCAATCAAGTTTGTAGCTATTTATTGTCCCATTCTTATATTATACAAGGTAGTCATATCTTAACATTAGACTCTTATTTTTGCACCTTCTATCAGTATACCAATCAGCGTGCTTTTTCTGGGTTCACTATGTCAGATAAAATTCTCTCTAGTATCACTAAAATGGAAATTTCCCAACAACAACCTTTTATCAAGATATAATTGGAATTCAAATGGTAAAAATAACTCCTGCAATCTTCTATACAATCAGCACATTTAGTAAAGTAATAATAAAAAACTTTATTAAAATATAAAAATCAATATCAAACTTAAATATTCTTTCTGTGTATATAATAATATGTTTTGTAATATATTCAGTAAACTATTTGGAAAAAAGGAAAAAAAAGTAGATAAAATAGATAATAAAAAAGCCAATGAGGAAACTACAGTAAGTACAAGGAAATGGATTCTTTATTATAGAATGTTTTGTTTTGTAATCTTACCTGAAACCAAGAACTTTAGACTTTTCAATAAATAGATATCGGAATCTAAAATCTCCTCATCACTACGTGCAGTTCCTGTTGTTTCATGTTATATTATATTTTGTTCATGGACTATTACATTTCGTTCAGAAATTGATTATAAACGTGTTGGTCTTGTGCTTCTGTGGCTTTGGTTTCCATAACTTTAAATTCCTTACGCTTTACCTTGAAAAACTTATCAAAAATATTTTTCCCTTAGACCATTAAATTATCACACCTCCTGTGTTGCATTATGCAACCTCTAACTTACTAAGTGTTAACCTATTTTGTTTTCATTATCATTTTTATAAAATTTTTAGTATAAAAACTAGAAAAATGTGTACAATTTTTCTCTATATATTGCATTTGTTTATACTAAAACTATAAATAATGGAAATAAAACTTTATTCATACTAAAAACACATATGTATTCAAACTACCAACTGCCCAAGTAAATATGTAAATGAACACGAATTCAAAAGGCTAACCCCAATAATCTATAAATATAAATATTTTAATTAAATGTAGGTATTCAATAACTAGATATGTATAAATGTATTTACCTAATATTTTAGGCACCTAAAAATGTAGTTTGAAAAGTTATTTTTTAAAATTTAATTAAATAATGTTTTGTTCTCAGAATTAAAAAACAATAATGGCCATTTTTAATGCAATGACAATTGTTAATTCATAGGTGTCATGTTCAGAATAATCATAATAGTCCGCGATTCTTTTCCAACTTCTGACACTAACCACAGTTATATATGTCAGTCAATTCATCAAGAAATTAACTAAAAATACTATCAATAAATAAATCATCTGAACAAATAGTCGATATTTTATTAGACAGATTACAACATTTATTTTGAATCCAATTGAGGATATGATGAAAATATCATTACTCTAAACTAATTGTAGTATCAGAATCTTCTGATTCTGGTAGTCGAGTATCTCCAGAGTTAGCATCTGGTATCCCATCACCATTAGTGTCTACTGCATCAGAACCAGTTGTAGTATCAGAACCTGGTTCTGAGTTGTGAGAAACTCCAGAACTAGCATCTGGTATCCCATCACCATAGTGTCTACTGCATCAGAACTAGTTGTAGTATCAGAACCTGGTTCTAGCTGAGAAACTCCAGAACTAGCATCCGGTATCCCATCACCATTAGTGTCTACTGCATCAGGAATGATACTCTTAGTTAGATCAGATATAGGACATGCCGATACAGCGTTGAAGGGATCTGCAACCCAAGTAGTAAATATTTGATTAACCCTAGAAAGACCTTGATGTAAATTTATCAAATTCTAATAATCTACACCATTCATGAGCAGTTTGTTTTACTGCCAAGGATTTAGCTTTTATATGAAAATCAGGATATTTACTTATATCACCACCATAATCATCTGGGTTCGGATCATCTTTGTTTAATTTTGAATGTTGCCAGTCCTGTAATTCCCCAGGACAGTCATCACCCAATCTATAAAATTCTCTCCCATGAGTAAACAATCCCTTTTTTGTTTTTTCAGAAGAAGGGCTTGTAATTTCTGGCACTATATCAGAAGTCATAGACCAGCCATCTGGCAAATCACCTTGTGCAATTAGTACATCCTGATCGATATGAGTTAGGTGAAGTCCATCCTAAGAATGTCGGCCAATATCCCAATCCATTTTCAATTATGTGATCCTTTGCTAATTCAACCCAATTTGAATGTGAATAAAAATCTTGAATTGGATGAAGCAGTTCTCCAAAACGCCATGGGGAGTAAGATGGACTCAAATAAAGTACAAATGAAAGTAGAGAATGATACTTTTCATTAATGTTGTCAACAGACTGCTAAATGCACATGCATCAAAATGATTTGCCTGATACCATGCATCTGTACCCGTATCTTCATCATGAACTCCATTAACTATTTTTTCTAAAATTTCTGATTTTAGAAAAGGAAGTGCATCTCGAGTAATTGTTTCATGTTCATTATCTCCAAATTCCCAAGAATTAATTGGAGTAACAAATAAAAATAAAGATATAAAAAATATTACAAACACATAAAAATTCATATACAAAGAGTCATAACAATAATTAATAAGATTTTTGGTTATGTAGAAAAAATCATTTGAAAATTAAATTTCCAATGATACATTTCATAATATTCTATTTGAATTTTCACTATTCATATCCTATATTTATTATCCAAGATTATTGAATAATTAATATCCAATTATACACACGTTCTAGATTAACAGATTCACAAATAAATATATTAAATTAACAATAAACAACAATTATATAAATTTGAACACAAAATGCAAAAGTATATTTGGCAATATCACAATTTTATTGATCCTGTATTTAATGTGCTTTACGTAACAGACACTGACAATCATACAGTTTCGCTGTATAGCTAGGAATTAGATGTACAACCAGATTTTTCGCAATCTATAAAGCAGGAAATTAATGTATCATTTGGTTATTTGCAATTATTC
>CAWIYT010000050.1:0-7065 GCA_963840085.1 uncultured Nitrososphaerales archaeon | reverse complement strand
GTTGGCCTAAGATATGATACTTAACTTAAATGGTCATCAACAAATACGGTGAATTATTCAGGGACATATTCATATATGCAAAAGAGAGAAAAAAACATATATTACATATACAAAACTCATACAATTCTTTATTTCAATGTATAGTTATACAACATACAAGAATTATTTTATAATTGACTTGCAAGAAAGAAGGTGAATTTATCAAATTAATAGCCTTTTTATCTCTAAACATTACTAACGTCTTGAAGATATTGTATAGAGTAAACAAAAGTACCAATTAGGTACATAACAACAAAGATTGGTATTTTTTATTTGTAGTTAATTTAATAACTATTTATTCGAATAAATCAGTCACAGCTAAATCTATTTCGTTAAACAACCATATTATATAATAATAATATAATATGAGGCCCTGTTAATTTAAGAAATATTCACTTCTTTTATTC
The DNA here is from genome assembly GCA_963840085.1 of uncultured Nitrososphaerales archaeon. Taxonomy (GTDB): domain Archaea; phylum Thermoproteota; class Nitrososphaeria; order Nitrososphaerales; family Nitrososphaeraceae; genus TH1177. The sequence continues at coordinate 6,619 of CAWIYT010000050.1, read as the reverse complement.
AATTCATTAATAAAATAATTCTCAGATGCTGTATCGTTATACATAGATACAAAGAATTGTATCCAATTATGTACATGAAATAGATTGCATTCATTTTCTTTTTGTATACATGGATAGTAGGTCATCAAAACTCTCTATTGTATTATCCCACCACATGTGTTACACCTCTTTTATATACTTGTACTGGTGTCATGTAGTTCAACGACATATGTACTCTTTTGTTATTATAGTATTTAATGAATTGTTCATGTCTTTTGAATCTGGGTCTTTCCACATCATATGTGCGATGCCATCTCTCAATCTTTCCTAGTGTAGTAGGTTTTCCTATACTACTCATAACATGTTGTATGTCATGTTCCTTGCAGAAAGAATCAAAATCTGACTGCAATTTAGAACGTGAATTGTAAAACTGTGAACCATGGTCTGTCAGTATCTGTAATGGTTTTCCATACTTTCTAATCGTACGTTTTACTAGATCTATAACATTTTCTGATGTACCTTCTATGCATTTAATCGATGATAATACATACCTGCTATGATCATCAAAAATGGATATCAACCAAATTCCTTCATTTTCAATGACTTTTAGGTCAATCTGCCACAATTCATTTGGAAATTTACGCTCAAATCGTATGTATTTTCTCTTCTTTCTTGGTTTGGATATGGGATGATTGTTCAATCCGCTTTTGCATAAAATCCTGTATATGGTCATATGTCCAATTTTTATCCTGTACTGGTTTGCAAGAGTACCCTGTATCTTGTGTGGACAGTACTGGTATTTCTTTCTTAACTGTACTACTTTCTGTTCTATCTTTTTATCTGTTCTATGGATTGTATGTGGTCTTTTAGAACGATCTTTTAGTCCATCCAATCCTCCTTCCTTCTTGTATCTGTTCCAGTACCTGTAGAAACTCATTCTCGATATGTGTACAGTTTTACAAATTTTAGTAACTTTCCATCCTTCTAATTTGCGTCGTATACACCATCTTCTTATCTTTTCTAGATCTCGTTTATACTGCATCTGGTGTAACACTCCTTACTTTTATCAAGTAAAAGAGTGTAACAGATGTCATGGGATAATACAATCAAAACTCTCTATTCTATCTTTAAAATACTGGTTGACTCTTTCCATCAGACTTTTCTAAAAGGGGGAGTGTAGATAGTGTTTCAATCTCAAGACATTACATGCTTCATCATACCATGTACCTCCATCTGTATAAACAGTATGTTTTCCATAGTTTGATACAAGAGATCTAATGAATTTTTCAGCAACAAGCATATGTTTCTCTCCTCTGAAATGTAGATTCCAAGCACAGAACTGTGTATTGGTTCGATACAAAACCATAACCAGAAGGGTTAATTACCAATCTGTATAATAGTTTCATCTATTATGAATGCTGATACTCTTTTCCTTTTATAGATCTGGCAGGATCCAACCTTTGAATCCAATTCCATACAGCAACATAACTTCTTTTTTCATCCTTAAAAATGACTAACGCTTTGGAGGTATTTCTTAGACTTAAACCAAGAAAATAAAGATAAAGAGAATACATAACTATAACAGTAGATGTTTTATTTCTTTCAAATCTAATTTTCATACCATGGAGAGAACATTCTAAGCTATAGCTTTTACTGCTTAACTTAACAGAGCTTAATATGAGCCATATCCTTTATAATATCTCAATGTATACATACCATTTAAGGTATTACAAAAAATATTTAATCACTTTCCCCTATTATAGTCATTAAATCCCATTTTTGGGAATATGTATCTTAACGATATAAAAATTTTTGAGGCGCCGAAAATATTTTAGAAAAAGGTTTAATATTTTATCATTAATAAGCAATATTATCTATGAAAATTAGAAGAGTATTCATTTCAGATAATAGAAAAGCTTTCAATCTATAAATTTGACCATTGAATTTTGACTATAAAGTAGTAATTGAAAGTTTATATTATTTATCTTTTGTCTTTTTTGTTATTATAATAAAATTACCAGATAAGAATGCTTAAATATATTCAATTCGCTTTTTTATTTTGAAATTATGCATACAACAAAAAATATTAAAAAAAAATGTGATCATATTTCAAACTATTCCATATGTCATATCATAACACCAAAAATGCTAGAATATATAATTGAAAAAGGTGAAAGTGAAGATAAAAGATGGGCACTGAATATTCTTGTAGAATCTGAAGAAGAACGTGTCAGAAGAAGTGTTATTTCTCCTCTAATTGCTACATTTGGACTATCAACAGGTCTCAATCGAACTATTTATGATTCTAAAAATACAACAGATAAAGGTGAACCTGTACGTTTTGAAGGTAATGATCCATCTAGCGATGAAGATGTAAATAGAGCATATGATTTTTCAGGCAATACATATAATTTTTACAAAGACAATTATCAATGGAATTCTCTAAATAGTAAAGGAATGGCACTACTATCAAGTGTTCATTATGGAACAAGATATAATAATGCATTTTGGGATGGAAGTGAGATGTATTATGGAGATGGTGACAACAAATTTTTCAATACTTTTACATCCTGTATGGAAGTTGTCGGACATGAATTGACTCATGGAGTGGTCTCAAATACATGTAATCTTAAATATGAATTTCAATCTGGTGCTTTAAATGAAAGCTTTGCTGATATATTTGGTGTTCTTACAAAAATGTATATTGATGATGTAACCGTTGATAATGAAGATTATTGGATAATGGGTATAGGTCTCTTTACATCCAGTGTTCAAGGCAAAGGACTTCGCAGTCTATCGAATCCCGGCACGGCATACGACGATCCAACTTTTGGAAAAGATCCCCAACCAGCACACATGAGCGATTACCAAGATTTATCCATATGGGAGGACAATGGAGGAGTACATACCAATTCAGGTATTCCAAATAAAGCATTTTATAACGTAGCTATGGATCTTGGAGGCAAAGGTTGGGAAAAAGCAGGCAAGATATGGTTTTGGACATTAAGAGATAGATTGAATAAGGATTCTCAATTTAAGGATGTTGCTATTGCTACTTATGACCAAGCAGGTGTTCTTTATGGTAATAATAGTACAGAACAAAAAGCAGTTAAAAAAGGTTGGACAGATGTAGGTGTTGAAGCTAACTGGCCTTAATTATCTGATAAGAGAAATATAATGTTAGTCTAAAGCCATTTTTTTTATTTTTATTTTAAAATAAACAAAACAAATAATCAGTCATATTCTAATACATATAAAATTTATTATAATCTCAAAATACGTTTTAATGGTAGTATTCATATTGATGTCATAGAGACTTTAGAATTATGTTCTATTAATCTAAATATAACTTCTCTTTCTAAGGATGAACGAGATAAATTAATAATCATTTTTCTATTGCTAATTTTAGTAATTTATCTAAAGAAATATGGTTGTCTATCATATAGTAAAAAATAATCTTTATCTGTTTTAACTATAGAAGATACTAAAACTGGCATAAGTCATACCTTTACAAATGATACGATCTCAATTAATAAAGGTATTGATGACCTAATAAAGTATTTGAAAACTTATTCTGATAATAATGATTGCAAATATATATCAATAAAGATTGATCTAGAATAGCAAATAATGATTTTATAATAATAAATTTGTTTATTATTTCAACTAGCTTATGTTTTCTAATTATCAATTCTGGCAAATAAATTGTTTCTCATATTCAGATTGAATCCTTTTGGTTTGAAGTATGAGGATATTTTATTTCTCAAATGTTAATATAAAATTAATTAATTCTGCAAAATCTTTATACTCCTCTTTCTCGTTAATATAATTAGGAGGAAATTCAATTGAATGATGACCTTTATTACTATCAATCGTAATTTTGTATTTCATAGGATCTTTAATCTCAGGTGGTGAAAGTATACCAGGCAACTCAAAGAATTTTGATTTTTGAATTAAAGTATTTAATTTTTTGATATCATCATCGGATATATTTGATTTATCAGTATCTATATCCACTTTTGGAAGGTTATACCCATAACCCACTCCACCTTTTTCTACAAGTGTTATTTTCATATCTGAGGTATTGAGAGGGCTTGTTATATTTATATTATCTATAGAAAAAGTATCATAAATAAAATTGGGAAAAAGCAAAATTATCATTAGGTAATAATACCTCATTAATATTATTCAATTATTCATAGTTATACTAGTTAATAAGATTATTGCAGAATTTTTGCAATTTTACAAAGTTGTTTCTCAAATAATGATTTGTCTTTCTTCACCTATAATTCTTTCTTATCTTTATTACTGCTGTTGTATATCCCTTTAAATAATAGAAATTGAAAATCCTTGTTTTGTTATCATATGGAGACTATTGATAGTGGCAGTTTTCACTATTTTGTTATTCTTTATTACAGTATCATCTATCGACTCTGATAATACTTTTCTATCATATGCTTTTTCACCATTAACTTTTAGTGATAAAATTTGTTTCTTTTTAATATCACCTCTTATATGTATCTTTAAATAACCTCTTTTTGATATTTCACTTGTGATGTATACTCAGGCTAAAAACTACAATCAAAAAGTATAGAAGACCATTACTGATCCTAACTGATATAAGCAATTTTTACGATTCAAATTCTAGACTGCAATCAGATTTCATTCTTTCTGTAAGAAATATGACACTAGCCATGTTAATGGAAAAATTGGTAAGCATATAAGACTAAGAGAATTGGGAGATGACTCATATACATATGATAATAAAGATGCAAATTCAAAGACACGAACAATTCATTAAATATTACAACAACCAAAGCGTACATATATCATTAAACTATAGGACATCATGACAAATGTATAATAGAAAAGAAAGTGTACTACATATCATAGTACACTACATATGTTCTGGGAAAGACAATTGAATAAAAAGGTTTAGGTTGATGCAAGTTCTTTGATAGCTAATGCTGCACAGTTTGCAATGTCAGAAGTATAAGATAAATCAATAACTTGATCTGTAAATCTATGATAATTAGGATTTGGATCAATACTAGATTCAGTAGGATAGTTTGCGAAGAAATCTTCACTAATGTGACATGCAGGATAACCTAACTGTTGAAAAGAATAATGATCACTACGTTCTATTGCACCATCATATTTATCTCTATCAAAGTCATGTGGTCCTCCTTGTATTGTTCCTTTGTATATTTGAGCAGCTCCAAGCTTGCCTAGATTCACTGACCATTGTTTAATTAATTCTGTTATTGGTACACTTAAGTCACGGATGTGTGAATTAGTATGACCAGCATGGATTTCAAATGTTTTATGATTGTCACTATTATATCCCATCATATCCAAATTAACTACCGCTTTTATTGGTATCTCCTTATCCTTCATTAGTGGAGCATACGATTGACTACCTATTAGTCCTACCTCTTCTGAATTAAAGAAACAGAATCTTATGGTATGCAAGAGATTACCACGGAACTGTGACATATATTTAGCTATAGCTAACACTGCTGCTAATCCAGAACCATTATCATCTGCACCTGGAGCTAGATCAGTTTTTTTATTATATTGTCCCATGGGTTCTCTGTTGGCAGTAGAATCTAAATGACAACAAACAATAATAATTTGTGATCCTAATCCATTAAGTGGCTGATCTTTAGTCCACCATAAGGAATTCTGTAGAAAAATATTCTCTAATTCCATCCTCAATTCTAATGGAGAAAGCCTATCAAGATTTTGTATCTTCATCCAATCTTTCCCTACTAAACTTTTTATTTCTTGTATCCAAGGCTCAGAAGGATGAATAGTTGGATATTTTAGAAATATTTGTCGAATCTGTTCAGGTAAATTAGGTTCAGATCTAAAAGATCCAATGCCAGGCAAATCTGCTATTACATTAAATAATATTTTAGAATTATACATAAAAGAATGTATAAAAGGAGTATATCCCATTGAACGTAAATCATTTAATAATGCATCAATTACTCTTGAATTTTCTGGATGTTCACAATGTCTTGATTTTATTCTACCGCTGCTATCAAGATCAGAAATACCGCTATATCTATCAATAGTAGTTTTAATATATTCTTGGCCTATTGGCATTAATGGTGTATTCAGTTGAAAACTAAATGGATCATGACTAATACGTTCTATTTTGACATTGTTAGGCCATCTTGCAAAGTTTACTTCTGGTTTTCGTATAAAGTTAACTGATCCTGCTATAGGCTTCAATAATGTAGGTTTAGGAGTTAAAAAGAGGAAATGGCCATGCATATCATGAAACGGAACAGAGTCATTTGTCACTGAAGGTCCTAATGCTACCAACATCTTGTGTCCATCAAAAAACAGTATCTTTTGGTCTTTAATTTTCTCATGAGTATGTTCATCTATATGATCAATTGATACAAACATAGGATCAAGAGAAAGATTAAGCGGTAAAATATCAACCTTGAGTTTATTTGCAATAGCTTTACAGATATCTTCATGAGTCATTACTCCAAGTAACATGATTTGATCATTGTCTAAATTTCTTTCATAATATGGTATTATATTATCAAAGAGATCAAATTGTTTTTGTTCTCCAATTATTCTTGTAAAGAATAAAGAATGATTGTGAATAAGTGTTGTACCT
>CAWIYT010000049.1:0-29051 GCA_963840085.1 uncultured Nitrososphaerales archaeon | reverse complement strand
CCAACAGCGATTTGATTAGAAAATATATGCTAAGTGATATAAGAATTTGTTTGTTTCTTCTTTTATATTATTACTTTGTTTTTTGTTTTCTTCTTTTACGTTTACCATAGCAGTAAATTTAATTATAATATATTTAAAAATCGGTGAACAATGTTAATTGCCTATATTATCAGGAGTTGAATAGTCATGATTTTCAATGTTCAATATCACTAATAGAATTTAAATTGATGACATCATATTTAATAATCAAATATAAATTTGGAAAACTAGTCTTTTTAAGGAGCAAATTCAGAGGTCCTTGGATGGTTGTGGGCATTTTTGTCTCTATTTTGTAACCATTATAATAAAAATCCAATAGATTTTATTGATAAGAGTTATCAAATAATTAATATCATCTAGAATAAAAGTTATGAAATTATTATATAATTTAAAGTAAAAAGCAATTCAATGAAAGGAACATGTGAAGTTTGTGGTGCAACTAATGTAGAAGTAAAACAAACTAAAACAGATGATGGTCAGACCAAAAATGCTTGTAATCAATGTGCATAAAGAATAATAAAGAAATATTCATATAGTTATTAACAAGAATTAATTCTTATTTTTTTATTTTAAATATTATAATTTCCTTTAAATAATTATATTTATTAAATTAGATAATAAATTAACATTTGAGAAAATAATTGTTGTTAGTAGATGTTATACTTTATAACAATTATCTTGTTTCTTTTGTTTTGTATTTACCTTTATCAAATAAGTAAATATCTTTTTATACTCAAATAATAAATCTATCTAAATCAATAATTCAATTAATTTGGTATGACTATAATAGAATATTATTAACTTTATATTATAATTTGGATAATAAAGGCTACAAAATTCTATTAAATGATTCCTCTTCTTTGACATTCGAGTTCACTTACAAAATAGTGATCTGGTCGGGAGTAATACCGATAACAGTGCTAAAATAAGAGTCTAAGTTATAGTAATAAATGAGATAATATTTAAGGTTTAGTATTATATTTTAAAAAACAAGTTAATTAATCTAATGAAAGTTTGCTTGTAGATTTTCTTTTGTTTCTTAGAGGATATTTGTAACACGGACATCTATTGCCATCATATTTTATATAAATAGCACATTCACTACATAGTTTAAAATTTTGAGCATAGAAAGAGTATTTTCCTCCCTTTTTACTACCAAATCTACTACAATAACCTTTGCAACTCAATTTTACTATATATATAATTTTTTTGCAATTTATTTAAAAATCAGTGAACAAAGTTAATAGTTGTTATTATAGGGAGTAGAATCGTCAATGTAGTAGGGTTCACCTTACTTATATTTAGCTTTTATTATAAGAAACTTATTTTAAAATAAAAGTAAGATAATTATAGAATAATAGACTAATTTTCTCGTGTTCGGTGAAATCCTCTAGAAATTTCAATACAATTCATTTTGTTAATACAAATTAAAAATTAAGCCATGGTCATCTATTTTATATCCAATGAGAAAGAGAAGGCTATGGCTATCATAATCTTGTTGTTGTACTTTGGACTAATGTAGTAGTAATAGTAATCTAGGTAATTATATTAAAAATCTACGAATAAAGTTAATTGTCATAGTCCATGTCATATTCTGAAGATATAATTTGCTGAGATTTATAGAATGTATTATGTCCAGGTTATGATTGCTCTGTAGTTTGTTGAAGTTGTAATATATTTAGTAGCTATAATATTCAGGAAGTTTTGTAAATCTATTTTGAGGTTGTGATTAAATTAAAATATATATTTTTATTTATCTAGAGTTTTTCCAAAAATGTGAAGTTCACTTATGTCTTTTATCTCTTCATTTTTCTTCATAACTGTCTTGAGAATTTCCAAGGCAACTTCTTTAGATTCACCTTTTACTGTCCCAACAATTACAAAATGAAAGTCTTTCTTGTAGTAAGAAGACAGTGTCATTTTTTGTTTAACTAATAATATTATGATGAATAAAGTTATAAGACTAGTGGAACAAACTTCCTTACATTTTTTGACATCTCAAATTTTATAGAAAAAAATAGGTCATAAATATATAGTACTATTATTATTGTTATTGTCAATAACCTTTGGCTTCAGAAGAAAAGACTAGACACAGATTAACATTAAAGTATTTTATCTTCTCAATGATAATAGTTACAACCATTGCAAATGCTATTGTAATATTTTCAGAATCATACAATAAGCATTCTATTTCTCTTTGGATATTAAACATAACTGCAGCTACTGCTTCGATTTTAAGTATTATCGCTATCTGTAGATATGGGATTCATGGACTTCATGGTAAATCATATTTATTTCTTACATTTGGTCTTATATCGTGGTTTTATGCTGATTTTACACTTTTATACGATTATTATGTATTGAAAATAGAAGAACAAAGACTTGTAACTACTACAGATGCTTTATGGTTTGCTGGTTATGGGTTTCTTGCTTTACATTTGTTTACAATATTACGCTCTTTACATATTAAAATAAAATCCAAAGTTTTTATTGTAGTATCAATTATTACAGCACTCTTTATTAGTTATAATTTAGTTAATCTTCTTTCTTATGATTATAATATTGATGATGATTTTATAGCTATCATAGTAACTCTTTTGTATCCTATTTTAGACTTTATATTAATCATACCTTCTTCAATAATACTTGTAATCTTACGTAAAGATTATGAGCACAATATCCCATGGTTTCTTTCTTCATTATCGTTATTAGTCAATGCAATAGCAGATGATGGATATGTTAATGATTTTGTAACAGGCAATTCAGAAAATCTTTGGTTTTGGGAGCTTTTCTATATAACAGATTTTATTATTATGTCAGGAGCTTTATTTTGGTATAATAAATTCCATATTTCTAATGCTTTAAGAAATGTAAAATTGAGCAATCATCATAAGTAAGTACATACTTGTGGAAATATTTATTATCAGTATTTTTTACTTATTACAGCACCAATTAATTGACATATTATATATAATACTGCCTCTTTACCTCCAATTTTTCTTGCTACTAATAAACCGATTGTAACAGCAGAATTTATTTGAGTACCGGAGCGATAACCAATAGCATATATAATTGCTGTTAATACTAGTGCATGTACCATTCCAATTCCGATTACTCCCAATTGTCCACTATCAGAATTAAAGAATAGCAGCAGATGCAATGGCATAAACTAGAATAAATATGCCTACCCCATTTCTACTAAATGTTTATGTTTTACATTACCAGAATTTTTTTGAACTATTATTGTGAGTTTTCTTCTTTCATTTTTTTATAGTTATTAATTTTTATTGACATTAATAAGATTATAAGATTAAATAAAAAATATTAGGCACTAGAAAAAGATTCTATAGAAAATTTATATACAAAATTATAAAAATATAATATTAGAAAATGAAAAATAGAAGTAGAACAGAAATAGTAAGTAGTATACTGGATGCTGCAAATGGAGGAGCGACCAAGACAAAAATTATGTATACATCTTTTCTTAGTTATAACCAATTAAGGATATCTTTCTGTCTTAATTGAAAACAATCTCTTATATCTTGAGAGAACTCAAACCTATAAAACTACAGAAAAAGGATTAAACTTTCTTAAAATGCATAATGCAATTGGAGAATTATTACAAACTACTATAAAAAAATAATAACTAACTGTTGTACTTGTTGACATAGGTTACAATTTCATTTACTGACATGGGTAACACTTTCTAGTTCTGCTAATAGGAAGTGTATAATAAAAATAGAATTACAAACAAAATTTAATTTAATTCATGAAAAAGAATGGACTGGTGGAGATACTGTCACAGATATCTGTGCCAGATATAATATATCTACAAAGACATACTACAAGTGGAAGAATAGGTACCTAAAGGATGGCATAGAGATGGTCTGCAGGATAGAAGTAGAAAACCATGCCTTGTTGCGCAACTCATCATTCCTAACACATTTAGCTAACCTATTTTAGTCATATCATGTGAGAAATTGGAAGAAATACAATGAATCTCTTGTTAAACGTGGTGAGATATTACTTGATTTTGATGTTATCGATAACTGGGATTCTGAACTAGAGAAGATGAATGAAGGCAAAGAAGGTAGAAAATTCGTATATCCAGATTCATTTATCAAATTACTTGGCTACATGAGAGCATTACTTTCATTTACCATACAGACAAACTGAAGGCGTAGTACGAGCACATGCTGCAAATACGTTACCATCATCAATTCCAGATTATAGCAGGATTTGTAGAAGAATAAACAGATTAAATATCAAGATTTCTGATAATGATAAGTCTAATTTATATGATGATAACTTTGTAATTGCAATTGATTCTACTGGTGTTAAAGTTACAAACAGAGAGGAGAATGGATTAGACATAAGTGGAATGTCAAGAGAGGCTATCTAAAGATACATGTTGCTGTATAGATATCAAACGAAAGAGAATATTATCATTACAAGTAACCAGTGAACAAGTACATGATGGAAAAGTACTACCCAAATTAGTAGATGATATTACAATAAAGAATAACAAGATAATAGATATGACTATCGCAGATAGTGCCTATGATAGTAACAATAATTTTCAATTTCTATCATTCAAGGGAATTAATCCTGCAATAAAAGTCAGAAAGAATTCCAGATGCAGAAAGACCAATCATTACCAACCAGAGAAACAAGACGGTGAAAATGCAGAAAAATAATTTACAGAATTGGAAGAATAGCGTTAGCTATGGTCAGCGATGGATTGCAGAAACTGTCTTTTCCTGTATGAAGAGAATGTTTGGTAGAGAATATGTTACTGCTATCAGGTTTGAGAACATGATAAAAGAAATGATACTGAAAGCATCGTTATATAACTTGTTTCAGAGTCTAACTGTTACATAATTATCAATCTCAGTAGGATAGATTTGATTATCTAGATGAGTTGCGCAACAAAGCACTAGAATCAAATACAGATGAAATATTCTTTTGACCATTAGTAGAAATATACTTTTTGAAATCAGATGAAAAATCTTTAAAGTTAAATAGGATTTTGCGAACATCTTGATATCGAAAAGCAGCGTAAGCATCAATTTCTTCATCATAAGTAATTGGATGTTTATTTCTCATATCTGTATAAAAATCAAAAGGGAATAACCTCTGTTCAACAGAAGGAATAACATTCATTATAATTTTGTTTGTTTGAATTATATTTATATTTATCCTAATTATAAGATCTCTACTTATTTGATTCAAAATAAATAGAAAGTTTATATTTTCTTATACACTTTAATAAATCAGAAATTATTGATTAAACAATATAACTTTGATAATAGTATAGGTTACAAAGTATATAGAACATCACGAGCATTTCAAAAGGCGTTTGATCTAGAATTACGTCATAAAGTAGGCATGACTCTTAGTCAATGGAGGGTAATTAATGTTCTGGTATCTTTTAATGGCATAACTCAAAAAGAAATTGCTGATAAATTAGAATTAGAAGCTCCATCGCTTATTCCCATGATAGACAAATTGCAAAGTTTGGAATTAGTTGAACGAAGATTCTGATCCAAAAGATAGGAGAATTAACAGAATATATCTTACAAAGAAAGCGGAATCTCTTTATGAATCAATGCATGAATGTGGTCTTTCAATAATCAAATCAGCTACGAAGGGAATAGAACAAGATCAGTTAAACCTAGTAATCAAATATCTAGACATAATAATAAATAACTTAATTAATAATTATAATTTAGAAAATTTCAATCAAGAACAAATTACTACTTCTACTAATATATATAAAAAATCTGGTAAAATTTTGAAAGTCTTACGAAAATAATTATTTGTTGTTACGATTATTTCAAAAAATTTAATTCCATAATTTATATATTTTAAAGAAAATAAACATGCACGACTATATGGACAATCATTACAGATAGTAATTTTAAATCTTTTTGTAGGTTAATCTATAGATAATATTTCTTTGAATATAGTGGTTAAATACTGAATAAATTTTTAATATTATACTCATATCTTTTATTGAATACATTACAAATTTTACTGTTGAATAATCTTTTTAACAATGGAGTTCATCTACAAAATTGTGTAATTGAGTCGAGATAATACGATTTCAGTATTCAATCAATAAAATCAAAATTTTCTAGGATACAATGAACCCGAGAAAAGTACAGACCCGTCGGGAGTTGAATAGACATGGTTTCAATGTTCAATAACAGTTTGATTAGTAGGTAGTCTGTAGCTTAATTCACCATTGTTTACTTTTATGCCCCTGTTTGATTTGGTTTTTGTTTGTGTTTACAATGCCATGTATTTATTGTAAAGCATAATCTTTAGACCAGCCTCAATTTTCTGTGCACTAAACTTCTTTGATAAGAGATTCCTCTCCAAATACTCTTTTGATTGCAGAAAATACTATTTCAGCTATATCCATCTCTTCTACCTGCATCTTTCAAATCCTTCTTCCATCCACATCATATCCCAATTTCCTGATAAGTAGGACCTCATCTCTTCTTAATGGACAACCTTTTTTGATCTGACTGACGCATTTTTTCTAATCTTTATTGCCGGTTCTGCATCAATCTTGTTGTCAAGTATGTTAAAGTTATTTCTCTGTTATCATATGCTTTGTCTCCTGTACACTTTTTGTCTATATCATATTTACTGCTACTGCTTCCTCTGTACTAGAGGTCCAAACTTTTTTGTGTCATGTACATTTCCTTCTTTAGTTATCCTAAATGATACTCTACTTTCTTTGACTTTTCGTCTACAGATATATGTAATTTTACAAACTCCTTTTTCTTTTCACGTTTCCATTTGTCTTCTATATGTAATCACCTTTCTTTGAAATTGTCAAACCTGATGCATCAACAATACGTGTTATAGGATCATCTTGAAAATCTAGATTCCCACCAACAGATGGTTTTATTTTGATGATTCGTCTCCTGTGATATGTGTAAAGTGTATCTCTTCAATTCTTCTTACGTAGTCCGATAATCCACGTACTATTCCCTGCACAGTACGGTATGGAATCTTGAAACCAATCTTTAGGAATGCTAAAAACTGTATGTAATTATCAGAATACTGGAATGGTGCTCCCACTTTGTCTTTATTCATATTCTTGATTTCTTCGTTGTTGGATGATCTGATGAAATCTAAATCTATTAGAACACGTCCACGTTCTATCAAAGATTCATTATAATCATGCCATGATTTGTTTGCTGGCATGTGTTAGAATAATTGGAAGAAAATGATAAAAATTATGCTACAAACTATTGAATTTAATATCCTATTATTAATCATAAAGTGATATCAATGGATTTCATTGACAACATTTAGGTTCATATTATAGCAAGATATATTAATAAACTTTTAAGTTATCGAAATTAGTCTTATTGAAAAAATCCTCAGGATTAAAAAATGTATTGTATATGGGTCTAGTTAGTTTTTTTACAGATTTTTCTACTGAGATGGTAATGTCTGTTTTACCTTTGTATATCGTTAAAGATCTAGATTTGTCAAGGACTATCTTAGGAGCAATAGAAGGATCAAGTGAATTTGTAAACTATATTTTTAGAATTCCTTCTGGATACATTTCAGATAAAATTAGAAAACGAAAGATTCTTGTTATAATTGGATATGGTATATCTACTATCAGTAAACCATTTTTTATATTTGTAACCACTTTTATTGATACTATAATTGTAAGAGTTGCAGATAGAATAGGTAAAGGTATTAGGACTGCTCCACGTGATGCATTAATTGCTGATTCTGTAGATGAATCCAGTTCTGGAAAGGCATTTGGTATTCATAGAACATTAGATCAGATAGGAGCAATAATAGGTCCTCTCTTTGCATTTTTAATATTAGAATTATTTGGAGGAAATTTTCAGTATATCTTTTTACTTTCAATTATTCCTGGAATAATATCACTTTTTATCTTAATTTATTATGTGAAAGACAAACTTTTCGTAGATAACAATAATAAAGTAATGATTAATAAGATTACCTTTTTTTCTAATTTAAGAATTTTATTCAAAGAGAATAAAATATTTGTATACTCGGTAATAATAATAGGAGTTTTTAGTTTAGGAGCATTCAACTATTCTTTTGTACTTTTGAGATCTGCTGATTTAGGAGTAGAACAAAACTTTGTACCGATAATATACACAATAATCAATATTACTCATACTGCAATTGGTATTCCTGCAGGAATATTATCTGATAGAATAGGGAAAGAAAAAGTGTTAATAATTGGATTTCTCTTGTTTGTAATATCTGTGCTATTCATGTATTTTTCAGAAAAAAATAACATTATCTATATTTTGTCAATTCCTTTAGTTTATGGTCTATATGTTGGTATATCTGAAACTGTCCAAAGAGCACTTATCTCAAAATATGTATCAGAATATAATAGAGGAACTGCATTTGGTTTTTATGGGTTAATAATAGGTATTTGTCTTTTAATAGGAAATGTCACTTTTGGTTTCTTATGGGATAATTATGATATTAGTATAGCATTACTTTATAGTTTAAGCCTGTCAACTTTAGCAATTATCAGTTTATTTAGTTTTATAAAAAAAACTTTTTCAAATGATATGCCTATAATAGGAAAGAAAGGAAGAAATAGTTGATTATTTAAAAACTAGTTTGGAAATTGCAAATAAAAATTATGATTGGGTACATAAGAATTTTTCAAAAGTACAAGACAAAATACAATGTATAAGTTCTAGGGCATATAAAGAGCTATGGCCAACTGTTGAAGATAGTTGAAGAAAAGATCATTATAGATGTTAAAAAAGATAAAGAAAAGAAATTATTTTAATAGATTTTGTATGTATAGTTACTGAGAATGTAATATTTTTTTTTACAATTTATATACAAAATATATCAAAAGTTATTGGTGATGAACTATTATTTTATTTTGTACTTCTTTATAATATATTATTCCTACAGCATAATTGTCATAAACAATATTGAAATACTACATTTGATAAGAATGATATGGAAAATGAAAAACTTCTTTTATCGATAAAATGATAAGTTAAACTACTGAGCCAGAAGTTATAGCACATCTTAAAACAAAAGAAAATTTTATCTTTAATTACTAAAAGATGTCATCAATAATAAAACAGATAAAGAAGAAGAAGCAGAAAGAATGAAAATAAGAGGAGATCTACAGAAAGCAGCTGGAAGAGACTGTATACTAAGTAATTTGAAATCCATCTATTGAATAATTTTATGCGCTATTTAGTAAAATATATAATTAGTTCTTTTTAATATTTTTGTATTGAAATATGCTAAATCAATAATTACTATCACATTAATTATTTCCTTCTTAATAATATTCTATCCATATTATTCTTATTCTTATTTAGGATTTAATTATAATCTAGAAGAGAAAAATAACAATTCTGAATTATTAAATAAAATAATAGAACCTAGCATTAATTATGTTAGCTTAAAAAATGAAATTGATATTGATATTGATGATGATTTTGACATTAAAGATAGACACTATAGAAACTTTTATTTTGATTATGATGATGATGATATAGATATTGATGATATAAATAACCATAATGTAATATTTCTTACTGATGATAGTTAATATTACATTAAATCAATAATAATAATAATAATAAATACCAAATCCTAAACTTAAGTTAAGTTTGTCTCTGATTGTATTTATAGATAATTTCTAATTTTTTATACTTAAAATATTTTTGTAGTAATATCTAAAATTATTTTGATTACATTTAAAAATTAATTTAGGGCTCGATATATTGATCTCCATTAACTTAATTTCATTTTTGTTGTAATATCATTAGATATAAACAATTGTATCTGAATATTTACATATAATAAATTGTATTTATCTTTCTTCTCTTTGAATGCATGGATTGAGTAATCATCAAAACTTGATTCTATACTTAAAATACTAGTTGACTCTTATATCAAATTTTTCTCAAATGGTGAATGTAGATAATATTTTAATCTAGTTACATTATATACTTTTGATGGATATCTTGTTCCCCCATCACTATACACTATTATCTTTTCCATATTTATCAACTAACGATCCAATTAATTTTTTTACGCAAAAGCATATTTCTTTCCTCTGATCTATAAATTTCAATCATAGAGCTGTGAATTGGTTCGATATAAAACCATAACTAGTTGTTATACTTACTTAGGTTACAATTTCATTTACTGACATAGGTAACACTTCCTAGTCTGCTAATAGGAAGTGTATAATAAAAATAGAATTACAAACAAAATTTAATCTGATTCATGAGAAAGAATGGACTGGAGATACTGTAACTGACATATGTATTAGATATAATATATCTACAAAGACATATCACAAGTGGAAGAACAGGTACATAAAGTATGGAATAGATGGTCTACAGGATAGAAGTAGAAAACCACACAATATACAACCAGGAAAAGTAACAAAAGAGATAGAACAGGAAATACTGGATTTACGTATAACTAAAAGATTTGGATGTAATCGTATTAGATTCAGGTTAAAGAGACTAAAGGAGATATCACTTAGTACCAAAATCATATACAAGATACTGAAAAGACATGGTTTGAACATCCTGGAATGCAAGATCAGAAATAGAAGAAAATGGAAAAGGTTTGAGATGAAAAAACCAAACCAGATGGTACAGATGGATATTTTAGGACCATTTTACCTTGAGAATTCAGATAAAAAGAACTATTTTATCAGTTGTGAGGATGATTGTTCAAGGAAAGCAGCAAGTGACTGGTCTGAAAGAAAAAGAAGTGTAGATGTACTGGATGTACTTGGAGACTACATTGTAGAGAATGGAAAACCTCACAAAGTAATGCATGACAATGGTAAACAATTTACATCCAAAATATTCAAAGGTTTCTTGAAAAAGAACAAGATAAAGGATAAACCAATTCCAAAAGGCTATCCACAACTACAAGGAAAAATTGAGGCATACAACAAGATAGTAAAGAATGAGTTTCTTGCAGTAGAAAATATTCCCAATGTAAATGATGGAAAGAAAATGTATTACATGTTTGTAAAAGCATACAATGATGAAAGAGAACATGGTGGTATCAATGGTCATACACCATCTGAAATGTTTCTTATGAAAGGAACAAGATTAAATAATTCCAGTAGTAACAACATAGTCAAGCAGATAAAAGAAAGTGTTACCCATGTTGGTAAGTGAATCTGTTACCTATCTATGCAAGTACTACAACTAGTGATACTGATTCCAATTTAAATAACGGTTTCAACTATCTATGATGAATGAAATAATTCTTTTTCTTTTGTAAGTTGAATAATCTGCAAATTTTATCTCTGGATCTAACTCCATACGAAAATATGACTTCTATATTTGTCCTTAAATCCATCTAATGCTCTAGATGTATTTCTTAAACTCAAACCAAGAAAGTACAAATATAAAAAGAACATATAACTACAATAGTAAATATCCGGTTTCTGACAAATCTTAATAGCATAATATGTTAGAATAGGACATTCACAGCTATAGATTTTTTGTTAAGAGCTGGAATTTCTAACTACATATTTGTAATTGGACTAATTTTCTACAAATACTATCATATTAAAAACAAGTAAAAATTTATCATTCTGTTTTTAAATAAGTTTTGATATCCTATATTTAATAGAGTTAAGAAATGTGTAATATTTGTGATGCATGTAAGAATAAGTATGAATGTAATAATATGCAACATTGTACGGTAAAATGGATAGTAAATTGTTGTCATGAATGCACAAATGATTTTTACAACTTCCAATATGTTACAAGGTATGAATAATGGTATTAGATGATGAATTTGCCAGAATATTATTAGGTAAGAAAATACAAAATCTTATTTCATGTCTATCGTAATAGGAAATATCTATGAAATTAGTTTTTAGCAGAAATTACATTAAATAATCTTATCATTGATTTGGATTATTAAAAATTTAAAATTAAAAATGTTGTTTGTAATTCTATATTATAAACAAATGATAATTAATTAGATATGAATTGAACATTTAAAAGAATCGAATCAAAAAAGATAATCTTAGAATTAAGATGTTACTGGACTAAATATTTGAACTCTAATTCCTTTCAGCTGTTACGTACACATTTCCTTTTGCATCTATGTCTATTCCCGATGGATCAATAAATTATCCATCTTCCGATCGAAATTTGCCAAAAGATTTCAAAAAAGTTACCATTAAGTATAAATTTCTTATTTGCAAAATCAGGGCTTCCAAAATCTGCTATATGTAAAAATCCATTATTTCTATCGATCTCTAAACTAATGGGAGTTAGACAACATAATATTTTAAGTTTTTGGATATTACTTTTTTTGACATTAATTTTATTATAAAATAAGACGCTCTTATTGACAAATGTTTCAGCCAAGCTTAAAGCTGCATAAAACATAATTAGGATGTGTTTACTTTAACCACATCTCTTCCTGATGAAAGTTGGTGTACCAGTTTACTGAGAAAGGCCAGATGGAAAGACTACATATTATGTCCACATTGTAAGTCAAATAACGTAAAGAAGGATGGTCAGTATCGATCCTACCAAAAGTACTTTTGCAAGCATTGTAAAAGATCGTTCAATGACAAAACAGGTACTGTATTTCATTATTCACATACACCATTGAAGATATGGTTTTTGGCAATGTATCTATACTTTGTACTCTGGCCCGGATGTTCAATAAGACAGGTATCGCTTGAGGTAGTTATACCAATTCCAATATGCTATCGATTTATCAGAACAGTTATGGAAAAGTTATCATCTTCCTCATCATCATCTGCTAAACTCGGTGGTAATGTTGAAGGTGATGAATTCTATATCAAGGCAGGACTGAAAGGTAGATCATATCATGATGAGATAGTAAAATCAGGAAGAAAACCCAGGAAAAGAGGACTAAAGCCTTGGAGAGGTAGAGGTACATTTTACAAGGATCATCCAATGATAACATGTATTCATCAAAGAAGGAACGGAATGACATATTTTGATGTTCCTGTACGACAGTCACTTCTTGATATTATATGTACCAGAGTAGAGTATGGTTCAACTGTATTTACAGATGAATATAGAGCATATGACCACCTGGAAGAACATGGCTTCATACACAAAAGTGTAATCCATTCACAGAAAGAATATGCAAAAGATATTGTTCATGTGAATAATTGTGAATGCAGAAGCAACCTGTACCAGTTATGGATAAGAAAGTTCATGGGTGTAAACAAGTACAATTTACAGGTATACTCCAAAACATTCCAGTTTATTCATAACAATAGAACCAAGACAAGAGAACAAAGATTCATGGAAATTCTTTGTTACAACTAGCTGAAACATTCAGAAATAAGAGCGAAAAGAATTTACTAAATCTAGTTTGGTTTTATACCTTAGTCTTATTTTAGTTATAGGGTCTTTCCTTCAAATATCATTAACAGATTTTTTTGGAAATAATGACCATATTCTAATGAAAATTCCTTTAATTTATGCCCAAGACGAAGGAGGCAATGGTAATGGCGGAGATGGTAATGGCGGAGATGGTAAAGGCGGAGATGGTAATGGCGGAGATGTCTCTGATGACAATGGAGACAATGACGATGTAGAAGTATTAAGTCTAGAAGAAGATACTGAAGACGAAGAGGTTGGACAAGAAAATGCTCCTGAAGAATTAACTTTAAGCGAAGATGGAGGTTCTGAAGTACTAACTCTGAAACAAGATGATAAAGATGCTGGTGAAGTACTAACTCTAGAAGATGGTGAAGATGAGACAGAACCAACAGGGACAGAACCAACAGGGACAGAACCAACAGGGACAGAACCAACAGGGACAGAACCAACAGGGACAGAACCAACAGGGACAGAACCAACAGGGACAGAACCAACAGGGACAGAACCAACAGGGACAGAACCAACAGGGACAGAACCAACAGGGACAGAACCAACAGGGACAGAACCAACAGGGACAGAACCAACAGGGACAGAACCAACAGGGACAGAACCAACAGGGACAGAACCATCTAAAGTTAAGAACGATACCTCATTTCAAGAGGCAGAACAAAAAGCCTCTCCGGTAGTCTCTGGAGTTGCTGATAGAGATGAAGAGATAGAGGAATATTTGGATAAAACCAGAGACGAAAGAGTTGACAGACACCTTTGTAGTCATTCTAGTGGAGTTTGGAATTATGATACTAAGGAATGTAAAATAGACGATCCTGATCTAAGACAAGAGTATGAAAAAGAACGAATAGAAATTTCAAGATATGATCAAGCATTATGTCCTGGTTATGGTGGAGAATGGAATGATGAAGAAAAGAAATGTGAAATAGAGGATCTTGAAGAAAAAACAGCATATGAAGATACCCTATGTGATGACCCAGCCGATAGTATTCTATACGATATCTGTAACTTTGAACGTTATAAAGGAAATACTCCAGAACAAATTAAAGAATATGATAAAAATCAATGTATACATGTTTTTGATGGAAAATGGGATGAAGACACATTGTTGTGTGAAACAGAAAATGAAGATTACCAAAAATATCTAAATGAAAGACACGATATTTATTCCTGTACTACTTCGGGTAGAGAATGGAATGATCAGAAGAATATATGTGAAACAAAACATCCAAGAGATACCAATGGTGACCACGATAAACGTGACCACGATAGAACTATTATTAAAAAATATTACAGAGATGACGATGATAATGACGATAATGATATAGCAGATTTAGATGCTTACAATATGGGATATAGAGATGGAAGATCTGACAAACTAAGCAACATGCCATTTAGTGATATACCCCCCATTTAGTGATATACCCCCCATTTGATGATAATGATTTTGAAATTTGGTACAGGATAGGGTATAGCGTTGGATGGAATTCTATTGTTGGAGAAACTCCATGGATCATCAAATAATTTTTTATATTGAGGGTGAAAGTTATTATGATGATGAAGAAAAAAATTACTACTATTACTATAACAATAATCCCAACGATTACACTATAATGAAATATATGTTATCTGAAAAGATAAAATTCTGTCAATTCCTAGAGCAAAACGACTTATTGAAACCTGGTATTGACTGTGTAGGTGAAGTCTTAAGATAACAACAATATAGAGTGATGATAAAATATTTCTCTATTTCTTTTATTTATTCATTTTATTTATTTTCCAATATAAAATCTATTATTTTTTTCATCATAATAAAGATAAACCCTATAATTTTGTAATGCAAATTGATGAAACTCTTTATCATAATACAAAGTATTTTGAATTAAATTTATAACATCACGCAATGGTTTTTTAGGATCTATTTTCCTATTTTTGAATAAAAGATATTGTTTCAATATGTGGTTTAATGCTTCAAGACTATTTTCTTTAGTCTCATAAGTCCTGATATCTCTTGCTTTTTCATCTGCATCCCATTTATCAATAATCATATTTTTTTCTTTTGTGTTCTTTTACTTTTTTCATTATATTTATCGATTTATTGATTTATACCCATCATAGTGGTAACAGTTATTGTTGTTGTTACTCTTGTTTTTGTTGCATCCTATTTTCTATTGATGTGATAGTTACAAAATATATGATTAGACCATTTAAAATTCTTGTACTTAATGTTAATATTTCAATTATCATTTTTTTAGTTTCAAACTCCTATACTACCAAAAAATTAGAAAGAATAGTTATCTTCTCTATAATACTGATATGATATTGCCTCTATAGTTACCTTTGCTGCTACTTCTTTTTCTTTCCTTTCTTCTTTTCTGACTCATCATTATCATTATCATCTACTGATATAGTAGAAGTAGAAGTATTACTAGTAGTATTAACTTTAGAATTAATTAGTTTATTGTTCTCAAATGTATTGCCAACAACTGTACCTGTATCTCCTTTAACATTTAATATTCCAGATTCTGTGGCATTTACTATTTTGTTAAAATGAAATGTATTATCAGATGCAGCAGTCTTGACAACTATACCATTTATAGAATTCATGATGGTATTATTGTATATGTTATTGTTAGAAGATTTTTCACTTGTATCTATTCCAACTTTGCTATCTGAAATTTTATTGTTATAGACTTTATTTTCATGTGATTCACCGCTTATATCTATACCTATATTTTGGTGATGAACATAGTTATTTCTTGCAACTGAATCGTACATGTTAATACTAAATGCAATACCTCTTCCAGTTCCCGTGTTACCATTTTCGTATACTTCATTACCTTCAATTGTTATATTGTAACAATCAAGTGAACATATAATGCCTGAATTACCATTATCATAAACAGTATTGTTTTTGATTATCATATCATGGGCTCCAGTATGAGGATCAATTTCATATTTCTCATTGCCAAATACACGGTTTCCCTCAATTAACATATATCCCATACCTTTAGAATAGAAACCTTTGTAGATATGGTGTATGTCATTATTTTTTTAATATACTGTTTTCTCCACCATTGAAAGTAACCCCTCCACATCCACTACAACTATATCCCAAGTATGCAAGTTCAGAATTGGTAATGTCAGTAGGTCCAGTTGCAGTTTGCTCTATTTTTATGTATGGTCTTATCATTGTATATATTGAAGGATCTTCTTTTGCTTTTTCAGAAAATGTTACATAATCATTTGTTTCTGGATTCCATGATGTTATTTTTACAGAATCTACTTTTAAGATTCCTTCAACAGTAATTGCATTAGGAGATTTCTTGGATGAAACTATCTTAAGCCATGTTACATCATCTGAATTGATATCCAATAGTGCATTTTTTTCAACTTTTAAACCTGCATTAAGTGACCAAGCTTTTTTATTATTATTAGAAGTATTAGTAGTTGTTACTGTTGATTCAAGTTTTAAAACGTTAGGATAGGTAATTTGTCTACTAACATCTGAAAAATCAGCATATTTATAAGTTATAGAAATTAATTGTTCTGATTTATTATATAATATACACTTTTCTTCTTCTTCTTCTTCTATTCCTGATTCTGCCTTTTGTGCTAGTACTTCTACAGTAAAAAATGACGATGGAGAGATAGCAGTAAATGTTCCAACAACTAATACAACGACTAAAAATATTGTACTAATTTTTGTTACTCTATATATGTTCAATATTTAGTAATATTAAACTAAATTATATCTAAAATACGAATGATTCTAAAAGATTTTTTGATGATAAAGTTGTTATAAGTTAAGTATCATTTCTTAGGCCAACAACCAAAACATCTTAGATACCGTCTTACATTACATAATAGATTATTTTCTGTTTCGTAGTTGTAATTGGCACATACATCTTTCTTGAGATTCCTGTTTACTTTTGTTTCTACTGGATTCAGGAATGGTGCACGTGTTGGTAGAAATAGTACAGTTAGCCAGTATGACTGTCTTTCTATAAACTGTTTTGTCTTTTTACTGACATGAAATGATACATTATCTATTACAAGAATAAATCTCTTGATACTTCTCTTTAGTACATATCTCTTGATGCTGTTTAGATGGTTTATGAAATCATTACTGTTCTTCTTGTCTTGCTTGTATTGAATTTGATTCCATTTAGTGAATAGAGAAGTGTTATGAATACATTGACTTTATCATTAGATCCTTTATGGAGTATCTTTTGCTGTTCCCCTCTTCTCATGTATGTTCTTGTTATGTATGGTTGAAGATGTAACCACGTTTCATCTTCAAATCCCAGTAGAATTTTTTTTTAAAAGAGCAGACGATACTTTCTTGTATCTGTCTATCCTGTTCTTCTTTTCCTCATAATCGATGCCTTTTTCTAGTTCAAGTTTGGGCCTTTTGCATACTATACCTAAATCATGAATTATCCTCCATCATGTTTGCATTGGACTGACATTCATTTCCAGTAATGATGTGAGATATGTAGCTAAAAGCCTAATACTCCAGCAGGTATTTTTGAGATAGCCAAATGTATGGGGTGATTTGTTCAATACTATGTCTTTTACCATCTCTTTGTTTTTGTGAGTAGATATTACTGGCTTTCTACCTGCATTCATTCTCTTGTTTCTTATACCATCCAAACCGTGTTTTCTGTAATTGTTAATCCAGTCATACACATTACGGTAATTTACACCAAGGTTTTTGGCTATTGTTCTGTAAGGTATTCCTTCCATCTTTTGCTTTATAGCAGACGCTCTTCTCTGTATTCCTCTTTGTCACGAGTACTCTTCATGAATCTATTCAGTTCCTTTTTCTGAGTATCAGATAATTTCAGAATATAGGATTTGGGCACATGTATCAATCTAAACATTCAGAGCTAAAGTTCTTTCTATCAGAGTATGTTAAAAATACTAATGCATGTTGATGATATATGAGATACTTAACTTAGTTGATTTTTAAAATAATCACAATAAGAGAATAATAAGACATAGGAGATTTAGATATTATGGAAAATATTAACTGAGGTTAATAAAATGATTCCCAGAAACGGGATTAATTGGCTATAATAATATTACACATATGACAGATGATTTATGTTTTCCTATTTTAAGATGCATATTCAATTATTATATACTTCAAATTAAAAAGACATAAATATAAAACAAATATTCCTATCAAAGCAAATGTGATTATTTTTTCAATACCCATTTATAATACTGGTGTTAGCATTAATAACAATAACAATATTAGATTTTTTATTTAACTTTTATTTATTAATCAATAATAAATCAGGATTTATTTTGCTAATTGCTTTTGTTGTCTCTTTAAATACTATTTCCCCTACATAGGAGTCTATTCCTAGTTTTTCTGCAATCTCTGAAGGTTCACTATCTAATATTTTTTCAATTGTAAAACCAGCATTCTGTAAAATCTCAACTAATCCCTTTGGAATTTCTATGAGTTCTAATCTTTGATCTTTCCATTCTGCTATATTTATTGACGATGATATAGATGAGAGAGGTAATTGCAAATTAGAATTCTTTGCAATTATTATTGGATAATAATCATTATAATTATTATCTTCATAATCGCTCTCCATCATATAATAATATATAGATTATCTAGTATCTAAATACTCCTAATTTATTAACATCTTAAATAAAAAAAACAGAAAGAAATTATAGATATAACTATAAAAAACTTCTTTATAGTCATTGATAATATCTTGATCTTATTTGTTGATTCGGAAATAGTGGATGTTGTTGTATTTTCGAATTGTTGTCTTTGATTATCTAAGAATTTCTTTATTTTTTCTTCTATGTTGTTATATTTTTTTGTTTGGATTATTAGATAATAATAAAAGAAACATGGTTTTAATCACTCATTTTGTTCTAATATTTTTCATTGAATATTGCTATTTTGCATGGCTATTTAATTAACTCAATATTTTAGGCTCTGTTAAGATAAGAAAAATTCACAAATTAAATTGAAAAAATCTGGAAAAAGTGAGCACAGAACATAATAGATAAGGTGAAAATAACCACAACTATATCCTTATCTTAACAGAGCCAGAAAAAATATTCTGAATTGTCATTTGGGTAAAAAGCGAAGAAGGGAAAAGAGTTTGAGAAAATTTTATGAGAAGCAATCAGATGAATTTAAAGAAATTAATTTATTTATGTGGAAACTTTTTTATCACAATCAAAAATTACTTTACTTGATATAAAATTGTCGGCAAACGAAGAGATGGATAATACGAAATTCCTTTTTACATTTACCAAAAATATTTTAAAGTCTGACAGGTCTATAAGATGGGTAGGAATAACTGATCAAAATGGCAATATAATAAATGAACGAGATAGAGAAGGACTAAAACCATTCCTTACTCTAGAAGAAAATCATCAATGGGCAATTAGAACAATAACTAGACATAAAACACGTTTCATACTCGAATCAAAAATGGGTAAATTAACTTATTTGTTTAGAAGATATACAAGAATGAGTAGGTGTTTGATTCCAATCAATGAAAATTATTATTTACTTTTTACTATGGATTTTGATCAATATAATTTTGATAAAATAATAATGGAAAAAATTATTCCTTTAATTAATAAAGAAAAAGAGAAGTTTCTTATCAAAAAATAATTTAATTTGAAACTGTTCGTTCTACAATTTATGATACTAACATTATCTCAGCCTTTGATTCACTAAATAAGGCAAAATAATTGGAGAAAACATAAGAATTATTGAATCTGTAATTTTTTTAATTGATTCAACCATTTGAGGATATAGCCAATCTTTTTCTTCTTGTTCTATTTGGGAATCTGAAAGAAAAAAATCACCTGTTATAATAACCAATTTAGATTTGTATTTTTTTATATCTTTTGTAAGATCAAATATCAGGCAATGTGCTAATTGATGAATTGTAAATACTCTTTTTACTATTGTTTGATTTAATACAATATCTAAATTCATTTTGTACTTTTTATGGGCTACTTCTACTATTTTATAAAAGTCTAACTTATTATCAGAGACAAGAACAT
The DNA here is from genome assembly GCA_963840085.1 of uncultured Nitrososphaerales archaeon. Classification (GTDB taxonomy): domain Archaea; phylum Thermoproteota; class Nitrososphaeria; order Nitrososphaerales; family Nitrososphaeraceae; genus TH1177. Next base: position 8,532 of record CAWIYT010000049.1, on the reverse strand, counting down.
AGACAGTAGGAGATTCTAAACCACCAAATTTCTTAGATAAATGACCTCGGACAATACTATCGTAAACTAAATCAGAAGAATGTTTAACAAAACAAACTTTATCGTCTAAGGTTAATTCTACAATCTTCTTTTTGTTATTTTTAGATATTTCAATTGAAAACTTGTCTTCTAAAAGTTCATGAGCAGTTGTAAATTTTGAGATATTAGAAATAGTTTTAATTTTAACACTAGGAAGAGAATAATCAGTTTGAGTTATTTCGTTCCCTTTCAATCTGCTAATTGAAAGAGAATAGATAGTATTATAAATTCAATAGAGACAGTTAAAGAGAGGGAGAGATATTAAGAGCCTATTCGAAAAGTAGTTTAGTTATTATATAATAGACTATTTAGACAAAGCTAAATGTATCTATTATCTTAAAATTTATGAGATAATTTATTTGATATCTATAACTTCTGGAATTGATTCATCATATGAAATACCAGACGCATTATGGAACAGGATTATCCTTCTTTTACCAAAGACAAAATGTAAGAAGAAGCAAATAGGTCGTCCTAGAATGGATGATAGAAAAGCAATGACTGCTATATCTTCTATATAGCACGTACTGGATGTCAGTGGAAAGCACTACCACGAAGTCTTGGTGCATCCAGTACTGTACATGACAGGTTTCAGCAATGGAGAAAAGATGGTATATTCAAACAAATGTGGATTGATGGTTTAAAATTATACGATAAAAAAATTGGTATCAATTGGAAATGGCAGTCAATGGATGGTGCAATAACAAAAGCGCCTCTTGGAGGAAAAAAGTACAGGATCAAATCCAACAGACAGAAGTAAATCTGGTACTAAACGTAGTCTCTTGGTAGAGGGTCAAGGCATTCCTATTGGAATTACTATAGATGGCGCTAATAGACATGATATGAAGATGACAAGAACAACACTTCAGAGTATAGTGATACATAGACCATTGCCATCATCATCATCATCACTAAAATTACAACAACATATCTGTCTTGACAAGGGTTATGACTATCCTGAAGTATATGAGTTACTTGAGAAATATGGTTATACCATACATGTTTGCAAGAAAGGAGGAGAAGAATACAATAATAGTAACAAAAAAAAGAAGAAAAGGATACCAAAATACAGAGCAAGAAGATGGGTTGTTGAAAGAACACATTCATGGATGAACAGATTCAGAAGATTGTTGATTAGATGGGAAAAGAAAGAAGATAATTATATTGCAATATTACATTTTGCCTGTGCTTGGATAACATATAAGAGAGGAGGAGTTTTCGGATAGGCTCTAAGTAAAATTCTTCTATTAATGTGGCTAAATGTTATACTGATCAGATGATATTAAAATGCAATAAATGTCAAATGAGAATATTATTCTATGGAATCTTTGCTAATTTCTTTGATATTTGAACAATATAAATTAATGAAATGAAATTAAAAAAAATTTAATTAATAATATTGAATATACTTATTAAAATTAAGGTCATAAAATTATCTTAAATAAAACAAAAGTAAAATAAGCCATTTAAGTTATGATTATTCTCTTTACTTATAATACAAAAACTTAATTATTGTGTTTCCTTGTTTGGTCAATTATTCAGAGGAAGAAAGAGCGAAAACTTTAATTTTTTAGCCCCCATATCAACGACATATACATTATCTTGAGAATCCACTGTAACAGAAGTTGGTTCTATAAATGGTAATACCTGTACATTTGGAGCAAAAAAAAACACATGATATCTTATTTTATACATATTTAGTGCGTAAATATGATCCAATAGACCTAGCATCAAGCGATAAGAAAAGTAGTATATATTTTCGTAATCTTAGATGGAATGGAAAAAGAATATGTCCTAGATGTAGATATAGATTTCTATATTATCTGAAATCAAATAGGTATGGCTGTAAACGTTGCAGATATAATTTTAGTGAATTTACAGGTACATATCTCGGACAGACAAGAACATCACTTAGCAATATCATACACTTGCTTTATCTATTTACATTAGGAGTACCTGCATATAGAATTAGATTTTATGTATCATGTGATCTATCAACAATAGAAAGAACATTTCGATTATTTAGACAAACGATATATGATAAATCGCTACAACAACTACATGAATTAAAGTTATCTGTGGTGAGATTGAAATTGATGAAGCGTTATTTGGTGGTTATAGAGAAAAGGTGGCAAGAGAGGAGGATGGGGTGCAATTGAGCACAAAAATCTGGTATTTGGTATCTACAAGAGAAATGGAATTGTTATTACATTTCCAGTATCTGATAAGAAACATGAGACACTTATTCCCTTGATAAAACAATATACTAAAAAAGGATCGTTGTACTATTCTGATGACCATACTGCATATGCAATGTTGAATATGATTGGAAAACATCAAGTTGTTGCACATGTGGAAGAGATGAATACGTAAGAGAAGATACCCATATTAATGGGATTGAAGGATTCTGGAGTTATGCCAAGACATGGTTGTATCATTACAGGGGAGTACCTAAACAGTATTTTCATGTATATCTAAAAGAGATAGAATTTAGATTCAATAACAGGGAGAAGGATATTTTCTATGAATTATCAAAATTAATGATAAAATCTGCTCCAACTATGTAGGTATTACCTAGTTTTTTTCTATATTTAAAGAGAGAAAAATAAAATTCTAGGAAAGAATCAATGTTATATACATTGCCACACAAACCAGATAAAATAGACATATCAGAAGAAAAATGGATGAAGCTAAACATATAATTAAAAATGGCATAATAAAGAAACTTTCTGCTGCTAAACAAAATATCGAGATTGATAAAGAGATTGCTGCCGGAATCTACATTTATGCATTGGAAGAATTTGGAAAACTTTTGTTGTTAAAAGAATCCCAATCCGTTGATGGCAAATATATAATAAAATACAGAGGTGAATTTGTTGATCATAGTGCCAAATTCAGTAAAGCATTTGATTATTTACAAGATAATGGTTATGGTGAATGTATTGTATTAAATGATGAAGGTTGTTATACTTCCAAATCTTATTCATGGAAAAGTTTCACCATAGGACTACTTGCTCAAACTGAGGCACGATTAGGAATATTTTATGTTGATTTTATAGAGTCAGAAAATGATAAATATGATATATTGAAAATTCCAAAAGTAGATCCAGACAAACTTAATAATGCTATTACAAAATTGGAAGAGGGTTATCAATACATTTATTATATTATAGAATTCCCTTAAGGTTGTTTTTCCTTATCCACAATTTCTCTTTATGATTAGTACCGACTAATTCTTTATTATCGAGTAATGTATTGATTCCATTAACTATTAAACTGTATATTTAACAATTCCAGAAACCACAATCCCTTTATTCTACTTTGACGAACAATAACTATTGGATTTTAAATCTTTGTGGGAAAAGTTAGGAAAAAAGAAAAAGAAAAAGACTGAAAGTGGTTCAACTGAAAAGAAACCATTTGAAAATCAATGAGAATCTAATAAGGATTTTTCCTTATATACACATTCTGTTTTCTATCATACATTGAAATGATCTTACGGCTTTTGATCAAGTCATTAAAACTATTAACTACCGTATTTTCGAAGTCCTGTTTTGTCTTGAACATATTTTACTGATTCTCTATCTGACATTGTTCGATCAAAGGAGAGTATGTTGTAGATATGATCTCGGTGGTTCTCATAATGCTAGCACTTTATTTTAAGAACTCAAATTCGAGTTGAATAGAGGGAATGGATTTGAAGCCTCGGTTCTATGTCTTGATTTTTTGAGACTTCATATAATTCGTAAATTAATATAATATAATAATTTTTCTACATTTATAATATATATTCATAAGTAATAATATTGATAGTAGAAACGATTGTAAAAAAATTATTAAATCTTGTCATAATCCTATAATAATTAAACCTTAAAAGTCAATTTTCAAGAAATTTAGATATTGTCTGAATTGAAATTACAACTGTAAAACTAACAAAGATAATCCAAGAGCAATCAAATACATGCTAGGTACATAATAACGATTGATTACATTCTATTGGTTAGTAGTGGAATAATATATTTGTGTATTGAATTATTATGACTTAGTCTCAACTACTTTATTTGAAGAAAGACTATGAAAATTTGTCAATAGCGTGGGATGCGTTTTTTGACAAATATTATTTTATTTTTAAAGGTAATAAAAATCTTTATGTACTTGCGAAAAAAATCAAGACAGTCACACAATTATCAATATCGCTTTATCGACGCTTTTACGTCAATCACTAACTAATCGGATCAGCAATCACCATCACTTTTTATGTCATAACAGTCACAAACGTTATCACTGTTTATACAATCGCTATTAATTGTGTAGACTATCAACCCTCAATCAATCACTATTATTTCTCTTTTGCTGTCAAAATCATTATCACAATTGTGTCTATCGTCATAACCATCATCATCACTATCAAGATATTATCACTATAACATTGAACGATTAGTGGACTAATCTAGTAGATAGATAGATTCCTACCATTGAAGAATATAAAATGTAAAAGATATATAGTAATTGGGACCAGGTTAGAAATAAAAATACCATTATATTATTTTTAATATATAAATAAGCTAATACACTCTATATCGAATATGATGTATTGGTGAAAAACTCTTTCATCAACGCCACCAACAAATTAACAAGATAGCAATACAAGAATTTAGTAATATAGCAGTAGTAGTATTGCAGTTGTTAGTAGTACCCTATTGTTAGGATCCTGAAACTTGTTTATTAATTGAATTATGACCCATACTCAATTATATACTATATAGTGCTTAATATAATGTGTCAAATCTGATAGTTGAATCATATCAAAATTCAACTGTAAATACAATTCTAGATGATATTGCTAAAAAATATGCTATTGATACGTCAAAAGAACGGTTAAATGAAGATATGCCTGTTAAAGAAATCAAATTTAGATATAGAACATATACTGAATGCGTAAGAATGTTGTACAAGAATGCAGGATACCTAAAGGAAATCTAAATATACATTTTCATAATCTAATACTTATAAATGAATAATGCAGATTAGGGTAAAAGATCGTATTTACTTTTTCAGTAACATGTAGTCAAATATTATAATATATTGCTATACATTCAAGTTATAAAAGTAATCTAATTTATTGTAGTATAATAATTAAATATCGCATATATAGGTAATTACATTGTTTAAATTAAATAACTTGTTTCTTATATTAAAATATTTTTTTATGAAATTATACTCTTTTAAATCTGATAAAACTAAATATCATAGGTTAATCATGAATCTATAGGAAGTCATAACCTATTTTTAATTTAGAATAGAAAAACATTTACTATTGAATCATTAAATAATAATTTTCCTTTAATAACTAAATGAATAATAATAATAATTTGAAGGACAGAATTGCTTTAAATAGATATTATCTTCCTGTGCCAAAGCAATCAATACAAAAAATTGATAGAACCTCATCACCAGCTCATAGAGGAATATTAAGAAATGCAATAGACTTTTTAGTTCCAGAAAATACTCCAGTATTAGCTGCAACCGACGGAATAATAACATTCGTTAAAGATGATTCAAAAATAGGTGGTCCTAACCCAGCTTATTGGAACTTTTCTAATTTTATTGCAATTATGCACAAGAATAAAGAATTTTCAAGATATGATCATTTAACATTTAAAAGTTCTAATGTAAAAGTAGGACAATCAGTCAAACAAGGACAAAAAATTGCTGAAGTAGGAATGACTGGTTATACATTTATTTCACATTTACATTTTCAAATCTTTATATTTACTGGTCCTAATATTTTGACAGATTTTGATACCTTAATAGTAAATGATTTTATAGATTCATAAATGAAGATAAAGCATACAAATATCAATTTAATTAACTCCTATTAATTAAAGGATAAATATAATAATGAATTGTAATATTCTATCTAGTGATTCTTGTAAAATAATAATAATTAATTTGACAAATTAATTTTATAACAATAGCTTTAACTAACCATAACATAACACATATACTGTGTGGAATATCTACCTCCGAGAAATAAGTACAGAGGAGATGAATGACCTTCATTGGTTGCTCGATAATGATGCAGAATCAGGTTATCGTGCCAGAATGATCTTGCTTAGAGATGAAGGATACACACAGTACCTGAGATAAGAAAAATTACAAATCATCACGATAATAACATACGAAAATGGATACACAGATTCAATGAAAAAGGTATTGATGGTATTGTATCTAGAAAACATATACGAAATGCTCACAAGATTACAGATGATATAGAAAGAAAGATTGTGAGAGATAGCATCTAATGACCCCAGAAAGTACAGACTGAAATTCTCTACATGGTCGTTACGTGTACTTGCAGGATACATAATGGAAGAAAAGAAGTTGGTAGAGAGTATCAGTCATACTGAGATAAAGAATGTCCTGGTAAAACATGGTATAGAGTGGAGGAATTCAAAGACGGTATTGGGTAAAAGCAGAGATCCTGAATACGAATTAAAAAAAATAGGATTGAAGAATTAAGGTATAACACACCTCCTGATTCCATACTGTTATATCAAGATGAGAAAGGACCGATAGCAGCAAAGACATATGGCGGTCCATCATGGTGTTCCACACAGTCCAAGATAGAAAAAGCACAAAAGATAAAAGGAATTCTCAATACATTTGGTGTTTACGATTATACAAATGATAAGATGTATACACACTGCTATAGAAACAAGACCAGTGAGCAGTTTATAGATTTTATAAAAAGAGTTGATTCCAGATATAATTCCAGTATAAAAACAATATTTGTTGTATTGGATAATGTACATCTATACACAGGTCAAAAAAGACAAGAAATGCAATAGTACAGTAACTATCCAAGAATAGTTCTTGTATTTCAACCTACCAAATCTCCCCACCTGAATCTAATAGAGGTTAGATGGATGTGGTTACAGAGAAAAGCAATCAATAATTCTACATTTAGAAATGAATCTGATATTGGAAAAGCAGTATCTGATTGGACATGTAACTACAATAACTCTCATGGCAGTATAACTAGAAACAGTTTACATGATGAACTCATGTGTTTGTTCACATGACTGTTAACTATGACATCTTACTAGCAATCATAGACACTATATTTGACATTTATGAATAGAAATTAACTTATTTACTATAATTGAAATTATTAAATAATATTTAGTGATTACATAGTAAATGTAGTTATTCTATTCTAAATTCAGAAGATATGGATGATTGATTCTGGCTATAGATGTCATGATTTAACAGTCATGTGAACAAACACATGAGTTCATCATGTAAACTGTTTCTAGTTATACTGCCATGAGAGTTATTGTAGTTACATGTCCAATCAGATACTACTTTCCAATATCAGATTCATTTCTAAATGTAGAATTATTGATTGCTTTTCTCTGTAACCACATCCATCTAACCTCTATTAGATTCAGGTGGGGAGATATGTGGTAGGTTGAAATACAAGAACTATTCTTGGATAGTTACGTACTATTGCATTTCTTGTCTTTTTTGACCTGTGTATAGATGCATTATCCAATACAACAAATATTGTTTTTATACTGGAATTATATCTGGAATCAACTCTTTTTATAAAATCTATAAACTGATCACTGGTCTTGTTTCTATAACAGTGTGTATACATCTTATCATTTGTATAATCGTAAACACCAAATGTATTGAGAATTCCTTTTATCTTTTGTGCTTTTTCTATCTTGGACTGTGTGGAACACCATGATGGACCGCCATATGTCTTTGCTGCTATCGGTCCTTTCTCATCTTGATATAACAGTATGGAATCAGGAGGTGTGTTATACCTTAATTCTTCAATCCTATTTTTTTTAATTCGTATTCAGAATTCTACTTTTACCCAATACCGTCTTTGAATTCCTCCACTCTATACCATGTTTTACCAGGACATTCTTTATCTCAGTATGACTGATACTCTCTACCAACTTCTTTTCTTCCATTATGTATCCTGCAAGTACACGTAACGACCATGTAGAGAATTTTAGTCTGTACTTTCTGGGGTCATTAGATGCTATCTCTACACAATCTTTCTTTCTATATCATCTGTAATCTTGTGAGCATTTCGTATATGTTTTCTAGATACAATACCATCAATACCATTCTCATTGAATCTGTGTATCCATTTACGTATGTTATTATCGTGATGATTTGTAATTTTTCTTATCTCAGGTACTGTGTGTATCCTTCATCTCTAAGCAGAATCATTCTGGCACGATAACCTGATTCTGCATCATTATCGAGCAACCAATGAAGGTCATTCATCTCCTCTGTACTTATTTCTCGGAGGTAGATATTCCACACAGTATATGTGTTATGTTATGGTTAACTAAAGCTATTGTTATAAAATTAATTTGTCAAATTAATTATTATTATTTTACAAGAATCACTAGATAGAATATTACAATG
>CAWIYT010000048.1:0-25175 GCA_963840085.1 uncultured Nitrososphaerales archaeon | reverse complement strand
GGACCCCTATTTTTGGGAACACTTTTCCCATTTTCATATAGGTACTATTTTCTTTCATTACCAATATTTATCACCTTCTTCTTCTCCTCTTCAATATCTTGTTGCATTTTCCATTTTGAAATAAACTCATAGGGTGTTAGATATCCTAATGCAGAATGTATTATTCTGTTCTTGTTGTAATCAGTGAATGCATCTCTTATTGCCAATTCTGCTTTCTGATAGTTCTGAAAATCATTTGACCAAATATACTCCTTCTTTAGTGTCTTGTGAAATGATTCAATGTGTCCGTTCTGTTTTGGCGTATTGTAGTAGATATGTTCCAGTTTTAATCCAGGACTGATATGGATTTTCTGAATGCTTTACTTGTATATTGTGAACCATTGTCTGTTCTGACAACCAGCAAGTTTTCAGGTACTATATCCTTGTGTGTTACAAGAGCATTTTCTATCGCTATTATTGCATTTTCTTTTACTGCAGACAGGTCAAAACAGTAGCCAACCCATTCTCTTGTAAATATATCAAACACATTGAAGAGGTAGCCCCATCCATCAATACCACAATGTATGTAGGTAAGATTCGCTTTCCATACCTGATTTGGTCTATCTGCTTTTACATTTGGTATTTTTGAACGTAAGATTTCCTTCTTACTTTTAGATGGTGTAATGTAACCCATCTTTCTGAATATTCTCTGTATCCTCTTTCTGTTGATTGGTCTACCTAATAGTCTTGTAAGCATTGCAGCCATTCTTCTGGTACCATAAGTTGGTCTTTCCATGGAAATTTGTTGAATCTCTTTTTCTATTGTTGTTGATGATAATGATGGTGTTACTGCAGTTGCTGCAGTTACTGCAGTAATATCGTATCTATGATCTTTGTTACCGTAGTACATATTTTTACTACAGCCAGAATATGTCAGTGCCTTTCTAATGCTAATCCTTGTGGTGTTGTTGTTGTTTACTATTGTCCTTACCACTGCTAACCTTTCCTCCTTCCTCCTGTTTCTAACGTTTTTTTAAAAGCACCTATTGCTATTGTCTGTTCACCAATGATCCTCTTTAGACGTTCATTTTCTGTTTCCAGATCCTTGTTAATACTACCTTTAGTGGAACCTGATAATGCCATTCTACCACCTTCTATGAATTTCTGTTTCCAGTTGTAGAACACATTTGGATTGAGATGGTACTTTCTGCATAGTTCTGCTACTGTAATGTTTGTAGTCAATGATTCCATTACAATCCTTGTCTTGTCTTCTGGTGTCCATCTCCTACTACTAGTATTGTTGTTGTTATTCTCTTTACTACCACCTTGCATCTGTCTGACCTCCTCTATTAACACTGTTAGGAGTAAAAAAGTCTCCATTGCAAGGTGTTCTCATTTTTAATGGGTCCAGACTTGTCGTAATATCAGGACATAATCATATTTATAGCAGGACTCTGCCATTATCTTTTAATCAATTAAATATTTCCCAACCTATTGTAGACCAAAATAGTAGTACGAGTAATAACAGCAATATATTCACTAATCCAAATGGAACTATATTTTTGGTTGTTGGAGCAGGAGGAGCCCAACCCTATAGAATAACAGAAAAACCATACTATATTGCTAACCAATATAATGAAGGATTTGGTTTTGTAGATTTAAAAATAGATGGCAAAAGGTTAGATGGAGTATTTTATGATATTGGCTTAAATTGTAAAATGGCAATAACAGAGAAAAAAGAAAAAGAGAAGATAAATCTTGAATCATGTATACCGGCAACTACAAACAATAATAATTTAAAAGTAATAGACCAATTTGCTATAGAAAAAATTTCCAACAATAAGGGAAATAAGTAATGGAACAATAAATACCTCTACTAATAATATATTATCATAGTTACAAACTTCTAAAAAAACAAATACAAATATACTTTTAGAGATTACTCCGAAAGCTACTCAATACAACTAAATGAATATAAAAAATAATAAAACAACAACTAAATTATTAAGTCAGTAATCAGAATATACAATTTTTAGCCATATAAGTTAAAGAAAAATAAGATACTTTAATCAAAGAAATCTAAAATTTGTATATCATTTACAGGATTGGAATTATCTCAATTTGATTCCATCTGTCAGGAAGTAGAATTAAAATATCCAGAATATGAGATAAAACGCTTATCTAAAAGAGAGAAGGAGAGGATGAGAACAAGATCAATAGGTGCAGGAAGACATTTCAAACTGACAGTAAGAGATAGATTTCTGATGCTTCTTGTATACTATAAACTGTACATAACACATACACTTTCTGGTTTTCTATTCGATCTAGATTCAAAGCAATGTACATAGAGATATACGATATATGGAACCTATAGTAAAAAGTTGTATTCCACTACCTCAAAAGTTGTACAATATTACAAGAAGATTGAGAACTGTAGAGGAAGTAGAACGATTCCTGAATTTAAGGCATTTATAGACGCAACCGAACAGGAAATACAAAGACCTAAAAACAAGAAGAGGAAGAAAGATTACTATTCTGGTAAGAAGAAAAAACATACTGTAAAGACATAATATATGGTCAATAAAGAAGGAAAAATATTGCATAAATCAAATCAGCACAAGAAAGGAAAACAGCATGATTATTCTGTCTACAAAGATGAACATCCGATAACACCACCACAGGTTAAAAACTATTTTGACCTGGGCTATTATGGAATAGAAAATGATTTTCCTGACCTTAAAGTAATACTACCAGTAAAAAAGAAACGTAATATTGAACTCACCAAAAAAGAAAAGAGATACAACAAAAGACATAGTAGACAAAGAGTAATAGTAGAACATACTCTATCTGTAGAATAAAAAAATTTGGTATAATGGGAAACAAGTACAGAAACAGACTGAAAAGATATGATGTAATGTCAGATATTGTTTCTGGTTTGGTTAACTATAAAATAATACACAGTATTAGAAGATAATCGTAATTGATTGTAATGATAAGACAGTGTAATTTCATCTAATTACGCAAAATATTTAATTAATAAATACAAAAAAATTAAATCTATTTCAATCAAAAAAATTATCTAAAAATTAATTAATTAGTAGTAGTAGATGAGATGCAGAAGTTGCTAAATTCCTTTTACCTGATGCTCCATGTACAATACTTTCTATTCCTATTATCAAAAGGTTAACTGCTAGCATAAATGTCAGAATAAATATACCTACTACTGGATTTACAAATACCATAACTGATATACCTATAGATAATATTCCCACTGCAACAAGAAATACTCTTGACCACTTTGAGGTCTGCTTATCTAAAACTCCATGAACTATTCTTGCAACCCCTATAAATAAAAGACCAAGAGCAAGTAAAGTGACTAAAAATCCCATTGTGAAGATGGGAAAAGCTATAACTATAATTGATAATAGAATTGCCAATCCACCCAATACAATGTTAATAATTCTTGTAGATGATTTTCTAATATATGGCAAGAAGCCTATTGATACTCTTTCTATTCCTACTACGAATAATGTAACTGAAAGAAGAAAAACAAGAATTTCAATACCAAATCCAGGATTTATTATTACTGCAATAGATAGAGCTATAGCAATGATTCCAACTATTATCTGCAAAATTCTGATGCCTTTAGAAATGTTATTATTTTCAGATGCTGTTTTCATTCGATGAATTTCATTATCAATGCATATTTAAAAATATTTTATTTAGTATCAAATAACATATTAAAAAAATGGTTTATCTATATTCTTCTATAATAGTTCTAAATATATATTGTGAGTATTAATTAATATTCTTCTATAAACTTTTTATAGATATGTAAACTTTTTATATATAACTTTGAATTTCACAATGAAAAATGTATCACTTGCCCTAACTTTAGGGATTCTTTTAATAAGTTCTGCAATACTTGTATCTATTCCTAGAAACATATTTGCACAACAACAAGAAGATGATACAGATTATACAATGACAGAAGAATCAAATCAAGGCAAAGATAACAGAATTCAAGACAAAGCATCCAAAGTTTGCTGCTATAGTTGAACAAATACCAAGCTCTTGATCTGAAAGAGACTGTTAAAGCATATCTTGCTGCTGGAGCTGTACAAAAAATGTTAAAATATCATGCTAAAAATCTAGTTGAAGAAAAAGTAACCAATGTAACTGGTAGCAGTAGCGTGGTAGTTCACCAATGGAAGAAACAATGACAGATGAACAAATTCAGGCAAAAATAACAGATTTCAAGGCAAAGCATCCAAAGTTTGCTGCTATAGTTGAAGGAATATCCAACCTAGACTTGAAAGAGACTGTCAAAGGTTATCTTGGTGCAGAAGTTTTACAAAAATTGTTAGCATATCATGCTAAAAATCTAGTTGAAGAAAAAGTAGCGGCAGCAACATCAGGAACACCAAATCAATAACTACTTTTAAAATATCAAATAATTTATTTAATTTTACTTTAATTTAAAATATAATTATCATATTAATAGAAAATAAATTATTTAAAATTATATTTATACAAATCTATATATTCTACTACTTTTTTTCAAAAAAGTTTTATAAAATAATATTATGTAATTTTGTACAGATACTTTTTAATAGAATAATATTAATAAATTTTTTTTAAATATCTTATCATAAAATAGTTGATTGTTCGAAAATCTTATTTTTTTCATTTTTTTGTTATTGCTATTTATCTTATTTTTTTTATCTCCAGTATATGGTTTTTCTCCTAAATTGAATGCTGAACCACTCACTAATGAGACAGAAAATTACATATACTATAGTCCAAATAATAGTCATAATAATAACACTCTAAGCTATTTACAAAAAAGTATCAATTTAGATAGAGTTTATGTAACAAGTAATGGTACCCATCTTGAAATAAAATTCTTATTTAATGATTTTCTGGATAGGCTTAAAAACGTATTGTTAGGTAATAGTACTGTTCCACCAAATCTTTTTATTAATCTATATATAGACTCTGATGATGATGAAACAACAGGATTCTTAGGCTATAATTACAGATATTTGTTAACCAGTAACAATTCAAAATCTTATAACAGGGATACCACCAATTTTAATCCTATTAGAAACTTTTCTCAGGGTTCTAGTTCTAGTTCTATACAAAATTCTTTAAACAATAATAATATTCTTGAGGGTAAAGAATTAGAAGAAATAATAACAAGAACATTAAATTCTAAAGATATAGTTGAAAAACTTGACTGGGTAATAAGAGGATATGAACTCTTAGACTATGACTTCCAGCCATTGTTCTTTTCCTCCAAACTTAATAAACAATATTTATCAGTTGTTCCAGATGGATTTAAGGTTACTTTGGATCTTGGTCAAATAGGTTATCCTTCAAATTATGCTCTCTTGGTTGAAGTTGGAAGGAAATCAGCGGACTACAAGTTAACCACTGTTTTTGGAAAAATACATATTCCACATCCAGATCTGAATTTAGAAGTTAAGACGATAAATATTGCCAATGGCAAGAACTCGGTTGTTCTGGAATTTAATAACACTGGTTTATATAGATTAAATGTGAAGGTTGATGAACTGCTGAACAAAAAACCTTCTTATGATGATTTATCAATTAATTTTAGTCAAGGAAATCAATTCAATCTGTTAGGCCAAAAAGGTGTACTTCCGGTGGATATTGTTGCTGATTCTAATTATAAACAAAAAAATCTTGTTGTTCCTCTAAACCTATCTTATAGTGTTATAGGTGAAAATGATTTTACAGATCCGGGTTTTAATAATTCACTAACACGTGAACATACATATAATAAAATAGTTTATTTGAATCTTAATCTTAGTGAAAGAAATCGTTTACTAAACCTTGACGAAATTCCATCACAATATATTGCAGTGTTTCTTGGAGCTGTATTTACTTTTTTCATTCCATCTATTACGAAGTCAGCCAAAGAATATTTTCAAAAACGAACTGCCAATAAATATTTAAAAAATATTTTAAAAGAACACAATTCTGATAATCCTGAAATATCAATTAAAAATGTAATGAATAGCCTAAGAATACTAAAACAAGAATTTATTAGAGGAAATATAACCAAGGACCAGTATGAGATACTAAAAGAAAATATATCTGATGTTCTAAAAGATTTGATATCTAAAAAAACAAAAAATAGTGATAACAAATAATATCAATAATAATAATAAGAATAGTAATATCAAATTTTGATATACGAATGAAAATTGAATTGTTAGATAAAAGAATTGTAATATAGTTTTTTAATTAGATCTATTGTTGTGTAGTATATTATTACCCTGCAATAAAAGCATTCCAAAAGTAATTGGTCCCACTTTATAGAAGGGTTCAAATCCCACTGGCCCCATTGAACTCTGGGTTTCAATCCTCTTTTTTAAAGAATTCATGAAGCAATAATGATATGAACTAAAAATTAATCTTTACTTTTTGTAATAATTTATTTACAAATTCATTATAATGTAAATAAGAATTTTGAAATCCAATAGGGATTTTTAAATTATTTTGTAAAGAAATTTTCTTTTATCATAGAATAGAATCCTCAAAATATTATCTAGTCTCCTTTTTCTTTTGACAAAAAAAATAATAATTTAAATTTAATTAATTTTTTTATTTTATAATCTGAAATTCATCCAGAACCTTGTGTTTTTTCTTGTTATCAATAAAAGTTCCTTTTAATATGTTTTTGTTATTATCATTATTATCTTTTTTTTCTATTGATATATTCAGTATTCCAAATTTTCCATCTTCTCTAGCAGCAGAAAATGGTTTACCTTTTGAGACCATCATACTCTCTGCTCCTCCAGTACCAACAGTTACAAAGATTGTACCGTCTGGATTTTGAAATGTATTGGAATCTTTAATTTTATCCTTTTCGCTTATAATTGGTTTATTTTTGTTATCGTCATTAAAAGTAATAGGATACATTCTTTCATAGACGTGGTGATGTCCTTGGAGGGCTAAATCAACATTGTACTTGTCAAAAAGAGGATGGTATGCTTTACGAAAGCCTGTCTCATCTGGCATACCTCCACCAGAACTATATGCCTGTCTATGATAAAATACTATAATCCAGTCTATCGATGGATCTTTAGAATATTGTTCCAAATCTTTTTCAGCAAATTTATATTGTTTGGAGCCTTCGTCATATGGGATTTCAGTAGATAAGGCTAAAAAGTGAATGTTCTGATAGTTAAATGAGTAATATTGCTTTTCTAAGTGAAAGAATTTCATATAATCTTTAAGTTTTTTAGACGATTCACTTTCATGATTTCCAAAGGCAATTTTTGTCTTTTCTGCTATTGGTTTTATTATCTTAAGCCAACATTTTGCACTACTATCATATGATAAATCTCCAAGAGCCAAAACCAATTCTGGATTCTGATCAATTATATTTTCTACAGTATCTTTTGCTTGAGAAGTACAAGCCCAATCACCAGCAGCAGCAAAGTTAAAATCGGAATCACCGTTTGAACTTTTTTTTATTGTGGAGTCAACATTTAGTTGTGTAATGTGTTTAATTTCTTTGATATCTTCACTATTTTTCTTCTGATAGTCATCTATATCTGTTGTAATGTTCTCTTTTTTTACTTCAAATCGTGTCAAATTCATGTTATTTTTTCCATTAGTTTTATTATTATTATTATACTTGTTTAGAATCATTAATACTATTTTTTGTCTCAAGAGCATAAGTTTTTAGTATAGAGATTGGACTAATAGACCAATTATTATATAAACTTTTTTTTAAAATGAAAATGTTACTCATTAATAATAAAGAAAAAAATATACTTGTTATAAATAAAGTTAGAATGTTAAACTTTGAAATCTTCAATAGGACTATCAATTAAGATATCTTTTCTTCTTTTATTTCTACCTTTCTATCATTAGTAATTAGTAAAGTTTATGATTATTATAATATTCTCTCTCTCATATCGATTTAAAGAAATTTTAATTAATAAATTAATTATAATAGTAAAATCAGAAATAATTTAATCCAATATAATGAGGTTATTTTAAGTAATAAGTTAAATTTAAAAAACTAATCCAATAATTAATTATCTTGATACAAAATGGAATTAATTTAAGAAATAAGAGTAATTATATTAGAACTTAATGTTAAAAGATAGGGAATGAATTATAAAGTTTTCTAGAAAAAATTTATAATTATTTTGGTATAAAATTACAGAAAAAATATATAGAATTTAATCCAAAATTGGATATATACTTGACGTTCAATCTACATCTATGCAATATTGTTCAAGTATAATTTTATTTAGAAATAATGGATATGGAAAGTATAGTATTATTACATACAATAATGTTATGAAGAAAAATATAAATAGAAAATATTATTACCTAATCTGATTCCAGATTAAATAATGTGAGATAGAAATAACTTGAAAGTTTACATTTTTCCAATTATGTTCCTATTTGCTCTTCTTATGACAATGATAGTATTTGATACTGATATGGCTTTTGCTAAAAAAGGAGATTCCAAATCAAAGAACATAATTGAATTGTGTTGTACATGGGGAGATTCTTTGAAGGATGGTGTTCTGACATTTTCTATTGAGAATGGAGGATTAGATTTAGCCAAAATTGTAAAACTAGCTATTAAAGATTGGGAAAAAGCACTAGACGGGCTAGTACAATTCAAATATGTAAAGGATGCTTCCGACGCAGATATTGAAATTGACTTTAAAAAAGGTAAAAAATCTAATGTTGGAAAAACTGTAACATATTTTGATTATCATGGATTTATTAATTTTGCAGAAATTTCAATCTCGAAAAAATCATATGGTGTTACATTAGATTCATCTACTTTAGAACATGTAGTAAAACATGAAATAGGACATGCTCTTGGTCTAGGACATGCAAATTTTAAAAATACATTAATGTCGCCTAACGTAGATGAAATCATACCAAAGATATCTAAATGTGAATTGGCTTCTGTAAAATATGCCAATCATTGGAAATTTATTGATAATGACAATTCTCCTTATCCTGTAGATGAAGAAGGCTATAAGTGCAAGAAAAAATAACTTTCAAAAGATACAAGATTAATCTACATTTTTGAATTTATATTAGTGAAATTTGAACCCTTCGATAAAGTGGGACCAATTGATTTTTTTCATACTTACATTAATATTTTAAGAACATTTAAAAACAAATTATTTAGTACAACAAATTGTAACAATAAACCATAAAAGAACATTCACTACATGTGCAGAAAAAAGATATAGGATTGTAAAAGTATAAAAATTGAATATTTATAATTCATAGAAAAAAGATGTTAATATCAAATTATAATTGAAGAAAACAATGATTTTTGATATTAAACAGCATGTACTATCAACAAAGATTTATGATAGATACACTTCCATAGAGAGCATGATTATAAATATCAGAATTAATAAATAATTTTATTAATAAGTTCTAATCACGCTTTTTATGGAAAGTATATCAATTAAGATAAATATGCTTACTCACCTCCAACCAGGTAATTCCTCATATCCAGATTGAATCTTTTTGTTCTAAAATATTGAGATATTTTATTTCTGAAATCTGTAAAAGATGAATAATGTTGTAGGACTAGAAGATCGTTCTTGGCTATATGCCATACTTGTTCCAGTATCATGAATTCAGGTGATGCTGTTGGAAGATACAGGAATCAAGTCATTTTTGTGTTTATCAAAATATTCCATATCTATGTCTTTTACTGCTTAATAGAGCTAATAATGATCCATAAATTAGTTATAAGATTAATTTATGGATCATTCTTTTGACTTGATCCTAAATATTGTTCCTAGAGTATCAGAACTATAATCAACACATTTTCCTCTTTCTGATCTTTTAGGATCGCAGTTGTCTCCTCCGTAATAAAGTGAAAGTACATATAGATATCCATCAGGTCCTATTTGAACGTCTACAATACCTCCAAATCCTTCTGCAAATAAAACAGATTTCAAATCGTCAATGACTAGCAGAAATTTTATCTTCGAGTAATGGATCATCAAGTAGGAAAGATCTTCTATTATCAGTTAATTTGAAATTATACAGCTTACCGTTATTAAAGTCACCTACAAATAATGTGTCCTTATACTTCTGTCCCAATTTATCTGAATTTAAGAACTTGATAGCTGTAATTCCTATTTGTTTGAAGAAATTAAATTCTGGAGGACTATATTTTCCTTTATTTTTGAAAAGTACTAAATCGTCTGGAAAAAGTGTAACATCTCCTAGCATTGGATCATTTAGTTTCCAAATACCTTGAATTTTGCTCCATCCACTATTAAATCCTGGTTCTACCAAATTAATTTCGTCACCGTACCAAGGTCCAAGTTCTGCATCCCATAAGTTTCCATTCAATGGATCAAAATCTAAACCAAAGCTATTCCGTATTCCGTAGGAATAATACTTATCAAGAGGACTTTTTTTTCCTAATTTAAAACCATCTTCCACTGCTTCACCAGTTTGTGTGATCCTTAATATTCCAGATCTACCGTCAGGAAAACTGCCTTCCTTATCATTATTAATTAATGTATCACGCTTTTTCATATCTCCAATAGTAAAATAAAGATTATTATCTGGACCAATTAGCATTTTACCTCCATTGTGTATTGAACCAGGACCCGCAGGTAAACTAATTAAAAGTTTAGGATCTATCAACTTTGTAGCATCGTCCACTAATTCAAACCTATAAACTCTGTTGCCCAAAGGCTCAATTCCATCTTGATCACTGCCATCTTCCAGAGGAGATTCTGTTAGATATAAAAATACATAGGTTGACTGATAATTATCATTTTTCTCATACTTTGAAACAGCAATTCCTAAAAGACCTCTTTCTTCTTTCGTAGAAACATCTAGATCTACAAGTGGATTTTTTAACATCTTTCCATCAAGTATCCTCTTAACAGTCCCTTCATTTTTTTCCAATACTAAAATGTCATCTTTTGCAAGAAATGCCATACTGGTTGGAAATTTAATACCGCTAAACACTATCTCAGAAGTGAGAGAAGGATTCATACAATTTTGGACCAGATGTATATTGAGAAGTAAACTCAGATGAATAACTATTATGATTAAATAAATTTGCCACAACAATAAAGGAAAGAAAAACTAACGAAATAAAAATACAAATATTTTTATAATTTATCAGTATATGAAAGAAATTCATGATAAACTATTTTTTCCATTTTAATTTATAGCATAACATAATAAAGATATATGCGTCAAATATTTAATATGTATTATCCCACTAGCGAGGTTGTTGCCTAATTCAGTTTAACAAATGGTAAATAGAATTTCATGATTTTGTTTTAGCTTAGAAAGGGTATGTATGTTCCCTTGTGAGTATCAAACACAAGAGAAAAGATGGTTACTGGTTGTATATTACCATCTAGCGCATACCGTAGAACGTGATACGACGGTTATTGGAAATATAGTTTATCTGGTCAAGGAAAATCCTCCTCCTCTTCCATGTTCAAAGAATGTCAGCAGCAGCAGCAGCAGAAGAGGAAGAAAACCAGTACACTCATGGGAGAAACTTGTGTGTATCTGTATTTTGATGGTTATATTTGGTTTGACATCGTGATATGCAGAATGCGGTACCATCATTGAATTTGCCATGGAATAACGATGATGAACCATATCCAGACCATACTTGGATAGCACGTACATTCAAGAAGATACCGTTAAAGTACCTTGAAGATATTCTAACCAGGTCAGCCTACATGTGTCTGAAAGAATCAGCAGGATGTAAGAAAGAAGAAGGATTATTGCTGCTGGCTTCAGATAGTACTGGTATAGAAACAGACAGATACGATTATGAAGTACGACCAGTCAAGAAGAATAAAAAATTTGAATTAATAAGAGTAAAACAGTATCTGAAATGGCATGTAATAGCTGTACTTGACCATCTTGTCATACTGAGTGTATAAGAACAACAAACAAGAATACACATATGACTCTCCATGTACTCAGAACAATGTTAAACAGACTGAAGAAATATGGAATTAATCTTGCAGGTTCAATATTCAATGCTGACAGTGGCTACGATGGTGAAAACAACTACAAGTCAATCTTTATGATGAATATGTTTCCAAATATCAAGCAGAGGATAAACGCCAGGAACAAAGGTAAGAACAGGAAGTACAGGAAAAAGGCTTCAGAGATATTCAACATATCACTATATCATTACAGAGGATTAATAGAAGGAATATTTGGAGATGAGGAAACAGCACATCATCATCAGCTATATTGCAGATTCAGATTAAAGAATAACCAGAAAAGATTTGGATTGATAATGGGTATAGGATGGAACATGGGTGTTCTAAACAGATTGCAATGCGCAAAAAGACTAGAAATAAAGATTACACAATATGTTATATCGAATTAGGCAACAACCCCGCTCTGATTCATTCCATTAATTCAGTAACTATAATGCACATAATCCTAGGAATAGAAGGATTCAAATCCTATATGTAGGTACGAAAGCATATGAAACTACTCTTATAATTGAATATACATATAGTATCAGTTACAAATCCTCTTTTTAGGTCAAATTTGTTTCACATCCCACTGGCCCCATTGTGATATTAGTTCTATAATTGAATTCGCTATGATAAGAAAATACCTTTTTTATTGAAGGCATAGTTCAGAATTATGTTAGAAAATGAAATTTCCTATCTTGTTACCATATGAATAAAGATAAATCAAAATCTTTTATCTATATTGTTTCAATTATCAAAATCTCTTATACTATAACTTATGTATATCGCACGGAAAAATGATATCTACTCGTTTCCCATAGCACTCATAGATAACAATCTTAGGAATAGATATATTTTCTTCACATGCCATAGTTAAAGCAGCAGCTCTATGTAAACCATCAATAAGTAGTCTCTTATCTTTTTTAGTATTAAATACTGTAATAATTACTTCAAAAATCTGCCTCTTATACCAATTTTATTAATATTAATTGATGTAGAAGTAAAAAATATTAGAAATATGTTATAAACAAATAATAGAATTAACAATAAAAAAAATATATCTCATATTACATAGGTAGCGCTGCATTGCTGCATGTGCTGCTATCATTCTGATTTTTGGTTCTAAGATTCAATAGGTATTTTAGATGGCTGTTTTAGTTGGGTGTTTTAAAGAATGATGATTTAAATCTATGATGTCAATCTAGTATTTCAATGGTGGCTAATATAGATAGGATCTTTATGAAATTCTATATTAATTCTATACATACATTTATTTATAAAACAAATCTTTTAATTTTATTTGTTTATTTCCCTTTTACTTTTACCATTCAAATAGGAATTTCCAAATTATAGAAATGAGTGCATAAATAAATCTATCTCATTTTGTTGATATTGTCTTTTTGTATATCTTCAGGATTAACCATATGAGGATGGGATTTTACATGATCATAACAGTAATAAACTGAACATCTATGACATCGATTTGTTGGTTTATGAGGACAACCAGGTATTGCACATACTAATCCTCTCATAGAGTTATTTCTCCATTCGTTAAGATCGATTACCGAATCCATACAAATAATATTTAGTGAAATAGATATTTAACTTTAAGTAATATTCCATCAATCAGAGTGAAATCTTCTCTAATTTGGATTAGTATTGTTAATAATATTGTAACCACTGTAAATACTATTTGCAATAATGTCTTCTTTCATTTTATCTTTTTCTCTTAGTTTTATGTATTGTACTTCTATTTTAGTCTGAAATTCTGTTCTTGTCTTTCCAACTGTAGAACATTTAGAAAAGTCAAATAAGGTTCAATTTTCTTGAATATTTCTGCTTTTTCATTATTCCTTTTTATCGCAATATCATATAATCAAATGGTAAATAATCTATTCTTTTACATAGTAATATCATTGATCTAAATTAAATGATAAAAATTTGGATTGTCAGTTAAGGAGTATCCTAAAAACACTATCAGAATTTTTGATGAAGGTAAAATTTTAAGTTACAATATGTGAATAACAGTATCAAAAAGCAAACGAATAAAATCTAATTTTTTATAGTTTATTTATTTTTAATGTAGGTCAATTTACTTTGAGCAACTAATTATTAATAATTGACCAAATGACAAAACCCTTTGATTTCTACTGAAAAAATATTATTATATTCTTTTATTTATTATTATCTTATTCAAAGATCTTTCTTCAAATCCCTTTCTAAAAGTTAAATTCCCAAATTTTAACATAACATCAATAATATAGTTTTCTTGTCATTTAACCATTCTAACTTGTATAATAATTGAATAGAAAAGGAGAATGTATGTTCTCTTCTATCCAATCTAATAATTTTTCTTGTTCTTCTGGTGTCAAGTCATTTATTGGAGATTTTTGATCACATCCTATTATGATATAACAATTATTACCAAAAATATTTTCTACATCTGCAATTTTATCTAATAGAAATTTAATATTCTTATCTTCAATTGGTATTTCTTTACTAATTGCCGTAAATGATAATCTATTTCTTATCTCCATTAGTATGTTAATAATGATTTATTCGTCAAAAACTTTTCCATTCTTTTAGAACCAACTATATTTTCATTAGTATTATTCTAAGTTGGACTTTTAAACAAGCTGGTAAAGAAAAAAAAGAGATAATTTAAGAGTTTTGTAGACATTCATAAGTTATTTATGTAAATTAACACTAATTACTTTGTTTTATTATCTATGAACAACTTATTTAGAAGTAATCAATCCAAAATAATCACTTTTACTTTACATTATATACTACCAAGATAATTACAAAACTTTTAAGATAATGAAAAATTAAAATAAATGCATATAAAAAATAAATTCGAATTTATTTTTTATAGCGTAGATAGGTTATTAAGAGGAGTTTCATATTTGACAGTAATAATTGGTATGTAAAGGAATATGTACACGTCATAAAGCACTAAAACCAAAAAGTGGACAACGTTATACAATAGGACAAAAACGCTGTCAGGTTTGTCAAATTTTTATTTATTGGCAAGGTCCATGGTGTCCTTGTTGTGGATATAGATTAAGGGGGAAACCAAGAAATAGCAAATTCAAAGAAATGATGATGTTAAATACAATTATTAAAAATTAAATTAGAATTATTTATTTATATTTGATTAAATATAGTTGCAGATTCAGTAACGGGGGAGAGTTTTACAACTAATAAATACTTCTATCATTAGGTTATCCTGGATCAATCATAGGAAAAACATCAAGTCATCATCAACGTCATAGTCTGAATCATTCTTCTTCTATAAATCCAATGATATCGTTAAGGTTGTGATGAATTATCTATATAAATCTTATATACTACTATCCCTATTGTTATTGTTAAAAAAACTAACCTTAAATCTCATTGGCCAATGTATGATATGGATTCACTCATCTTTGGCCTTTGAGATTCTTTTATCTCAAATTTTTAAATAATTGGTTATAACTATTTATTGTAAAAGCAAATCAACATTGTACTTTGTTATAGCCAGTTTTCAGTTCAAATGTAGAAGTCGAACAAGTCTGCATTCCTTTTCTAGCGTTAACCTGCAATAGAAAAAACATTTGAAAATGTAATAAGACTCTAGTTTGATGATAAAATTCAGAAGGTATTTGTGGATATAGAATAAAGTAGAACCATATAAAAATAATCTATTAATAAAAAGATAGGCTTCTTAATATTGATTGATGGAATATAATTATCCTATTTTAATAGTTTTAATTGCTATTATTTCTAGTATTTTCTTTTCATGGATATACTTTCTTATTTATACTATAAAATTTCTGACACAGTATCCCAAAACTACAATCTTTCAAAACCTCTAAAAATATTGTCTTTCCCAAAGTGAGTGTAATCCTTCCTGCACGAAATGAAGAAAAATACATACAGAAATGTCTTAAGACTTTAATTGAACAAGACTATTCCAATTATGAAATAGTTGTAATTAATGATTCTTCATCTGATAGAACGGATGAATTAATTGAGAATTTTAGTGTAGCAAATTCTAAAGTTATTCATGTTAATGCAGAACCCAAGCCGGATGGTTGGACAGGAAAGAATTGGGCTTGCTACCAGGGATATCTTAAATCAACAGGTGACTTTTTCCTTTTTACTGATGCAGATACTATTCATTCTTTTACCTCTATTTCTTTAGCAGTGACTCACTTGTTAGCTGAAGAGCTTGATGCTCTTACTGCAATACCCAAAATATTGGCAACTGACTTTTGGACAAAGATTACTCTACCTATACTTTGGACTCTTTCTTTGGCTAAGTACTCAGCACTAAATGCAAATAATCCAAATAGCAAGATAGGATACTTCTTTGGTAGTTTTTTTATAATAACAAGAAAAACCTATGAGGCTATTGGTACTCATAAGGCAGTAAGAAAAGAAATTGTAGAAGATGGTGCCTTAGGAAGAAAAGTAAAAGAGCAAGGCTTTAAACTTCATGTAGTTCATGGAAAAGACCATATTCATGCAGTATGGGCAAGAGATCCTTCTACTCTTTGGCATGGACTTAGACGATTAATGATTTCTCTATACAATAGAGAAAAAATAAATGCATATTTAATGGTGATTGCAACATTTCTTTTACTCTTAGTACCTCTAATTGTATTGCCTTTTTCCATTATCATGGTATTACAACAAGAGCATATTACAGCTAATATGACCAACTTAAGTCTAGTTCTATTATCTCTAACTATAACATCAATGTTATTGTTGATAATAACCAGTATTTTAGAATTAAAATATTCAATACTTCAAAATCCACTTTATTCATTCGGTTTTCCATTAGCATGTACTTTTGTATTTATTGCATTTTTAACATCTATAATTAATTTTGGAAGTAAAGATGCTATTAATTGGAAAGATAGAAGATATACTATTAAAGAAAATGAGAATATCAGATAGATAATATGGTTTTTAAAATGCCTGCCAAAGGAATAGTACCTTGATAGATTGAAAAAAGAAGTACAAGAATTGATTTCAATTAATATTCAGAAAAAATTAATATAATAAAAAAAAAGTTTGAGAATTACGGTCTTCTAGATAGAAGTACTCATTTTGTTTCACTTAAATTTTAATTTGCTATCAATGAAGGACATGTTATAAAACCTATATGTATATGTTGCATCAAAAGTAATTTCAGAAAAAAGATAACCATTGTATTCCATCATATTTTTCAAAGTTAATGAAACATTCTTTCCTTTGATTTTTATATGAAATATTCTATTACTACTTTTGATGAATCAATAAGATCAATATTTATT
Organism: uncultured Nitrososphaerales archaeon; assembly: GCA_963840085.1. Lineage (GTDB taxonomy): Archaea > Thermoproteota > Nitrososphaeria > Nitrososphaerales > Nitrososphaeraceae > TH1177. Next base: position 7,879 of record CAWIYT010000048.1, on the reverse strand, counting down.
CGATTGAAGTAAAAAAGAGTCTTAGCCCTGACAACAACCTACTTCCAATACTTTTTACATTATGCTTAAATCTTGATAATACACTAAAGCAAATTTACTAGACTCATTACCAAAAAAGTATGAATTACTAGAATAACCGTTATCCTAAATGTTATTCACTAAAATCTATACTATAATACATTTTATAAAATTATTTTAAAGCAATCAATCAATAAAAAAATTGTTTAAAAGATACTTAATATAGAAATCAGTTAATCCAAAATAAAATTTATAATTACTTTATAAATCATGTTATGGTAATTAATACAAAAATTGGATCAAGCAAATGTAAAATAATTCACTATTTATATCAGAGGATTTGAGAGTGACTCACCTGAAAGTCTTGGAGAAAAAATAACGACATTTTTATCAGAAAATCCAAACTTAGAATTGAGAAACGTAAAATATAGTTCATATGGATTTCTACATAATCTTAACAGGGAAACAAGTTATAGTGCATTAGTGATTTGTAGTAAGAAATAACTTTAATTTTATTTTATTTTATTTTTTTATAATTTTATTATAGATTTACATATTAGTTATTATTGAGTTTATTAATCAGAGATCATAAACTACAAGAATATAATTAATAAACGATAATTTTATAATACAAATAAGAACTTGACTGATTTACGAATCTGTTTATGACATGTAATATCTAATCAAATATTCACCTTCATTATTTATACTCAAAGAAATTTTGCACCAGCCAAGATTTCGTATTATAAAATAATTTATATACACTAAGACACAAGTATCCTAATGGATTTAACTTCTTTTCCCTGTTAAATATGAAATAATTTTTTTATTCTATAATTATATTCAAATTGTAATTGTATTTCATAGTAAAAATTTCAACGTTAATAACAATTAATTGCATACCTGTATTAAAGTTCGAATTCTTCTATATTAATGCGATAAATTAATTATCTTAATTATTATATCTTATATTTAACTAAAACCAATATGCAATCAAAAATGTATTCAGTAATTCTTATTTCTATTCTTGCATTTGCTTTAATTGCAGAAATATCGACAGCATTTGAAACTGTATTAGCACAAGATGGAGGAGATATGGAACTAGGTGGAGAGCCAGGATTAGGTGGAGACACAGGAATGACCGAAAGTGATCTAGGAGGAAATGACACAGGAATGACCGTAAGTGATATAGAAAATGACACAGAAACTATCAACGGTCAAACTGATGAAGGTATCGACATCAGTGGAGGAGAAAACTAAAATAGAATTTTCAATAATTCTTTTAAACAATTTTTTTATTGATTGATTGCTTTAATTTTCAGGTCCGGTTTTATCTAAATGTGTTTCTTTCTTCTATTAGTTTTAAATTTTCATCTTTCATTTAATATATCCAAAAAATTTCTTTGATCTCTATATGAATCTATTAAGTCAATAAATTTTCAGGTTAATGTGATATCATATAATATACAATTCCAATCTAGAAAAAGATAGAAGTAAAGTTAAGGAAATAATTTTATATTATAAAATTTGTTTTCTTTCTCATTGTTGTATATTATTTCACTTAAAACTAATAGTCGAGCTTATAGATGAGCCAATGCATCTTATTTTACATTGTCATTTTCTCTCAGGATTGGTTTATCAGCTGCAGTTCTTTGATTCTAGTTTGCAAGTCAGTCTTCTGACCTTTCCAACTGAGGAACATTTAGAAATATTATCTATTGACTAGCTATTTTTTATTATTTATTTAAAGCGAATATCTTTTAAACTATTTATAATTAAACTGTTTAAGATGTGTCTAGAATTATAGGAAGATATCCTTAATGTTATTTTTTAATCTTTTTTATTTTAAAGGTAATTTATCTTTAGACGTTTAATTTAAATTTTTAAATTTACTATAATCTAGGTAATATGATTAAATCGAATATAGTTACTAAATATATTACCTTGTCTTCTCGAGGTGAAAATGATATTATTGATATTACAAATAGTGTTAAGAGTATACTACTAGAAAGTCAATTGAAAACCGGAATAGTAACACTTTTTGTAGTTGGTTCTACCGCTGCAATTACCACTATTGAATATGAGCCAGGGCTAACACAGGATTTTCCAAATATGCTAGAAAGAATTGCACCAAAGCGTATTGAATATGAACATGATAAGACTTGGCATGATGGCAACGGTCATGCACACGTAAGGGCATCATTAATTGGTCCAAGCTTAACAATACCATTTATTAATGGTGAAACTACCCTTGGAACCTGGCAGCAGATTGTCTTTGTAGAATTGGATACAAGAAGTAGAGAAAGAAAAATTGTTGTTCAACTAATCGGTAATGACTAATATGGATAAAGTGATATAGGCAAATTATTATTAAATAAACTCAAATCGCTTATTTTGCTAAATTTAGCTATAGTTAACACTATTACAATATTACAGCGAGAACGGTCATTCCCATATAAGAGTCTCAATAATTGGAGATAGTTTGACCACTATTAATTATTGTGTTAACTATGTTTAGGAATGTTGCAATGGATTGTATTCTTGATATGGACACAAAGAGAAGAGAAAGAAAGATTGTAGGCCAAATAATTGAAGGCGATTAGTGACGGCTATATTATTATTCAGTAGATCTCTTGCATGATTAGAAAGCTTAAAGCTATATTCTGCATTTTAGCAATTTTTTCGTAGATTTGCTAAATTATTCCAGATTATCCAGGAAACCATTGCTATTCAAATCATTTACCGGATTAGAACTACCTGAATTTGATTCAATTTACAAGGAGATAGAATCAAAATATCCATAATATGAGATAAAACGTCTATCTAAAAGGAAAAGAACAAGAAAAATAGGTGCAGGAAAGCATTTTAAAATGACAGTACAGGACAGATTTCTCATGTTACTTGTATACTACAGACTGTACATAACACATACACTTTCTGGTTTTCTATTTGATCTGGATCAGAGTAATGTACACCGAGATATACGATACATGGAACCTCTAGTAAAAAGATGTATTCCACTACCTCAAAAGTTATACAATATTACAAGAAGATTGAGAACTGTACAAGAGGTCCAAACATATTTTCCTGATTTTAAAGCCTTTATAGACATAACTGAACAGGAGATACAAAGACCCAAAGATAAGAATAGAAAAAAGCAATACTATTCAGGCAAGAAGAAAAGACATACTGTAAAGACACAACTGATGGTCAACAAAGAAGGAGAAATAATGTATAAATCAAACCACCACAAGAAAGGAAGACAGCATGACTATACCATTTACAAAAAGGAACAACCTCAAACACCATCACAGGTAGAAAACGTACTTGATTTAGGATATTTAGGATGTGAAAAAGATTTTCCTACTGTAAAGTATAGTCTACCAATAAAGAAGAAGAAAAGAAATACAGTATTAACAGTCATGTGAACAAACACATGAGTTCATTATGTAAACTGTTTCTAGTTATACTACCATGAGAGTTATTGTAGTTACATGTCCAATCAGATATTGCCTTTCCAATATCCGATTCATTTCTAAATGTAGAATTATTGATTGCTTTTCTCTGTAACCACATCCATCTTACTTCTATTAGATTTAGTTGGGGTGATCTGGTTGGCAGAAATACAAGAACTATTCGTGGATAGTTATGTACTATTGCATTTCTTGTCTTTTTTGATCTATGTATAGATGTACATTATCCAACACTACAAATATTGTTTTGATGTTAGAATCATATCTGGAATCGACACGTCGCATAAAATCTATAAACTGCTCACTGGTCTTGTTTCTGTATAGCAGTGTGTATACATCTTATCATTTGTATAATCGTAAACACCAAATGTATTGAGAATTCCTTTTACTTTCTGTGCTTTTTCTATCTTGGACTGTGTGGAACACCATGATGGACCCGCCATATGTCTTTGCTGCTGCTATAGGTCCTTTCTCATCTTGATATAACAGTACGGAATCAGAAGATGTGTTATACCTTAACTCTTCAATCCTATTTTTTTTAATTCATATTCAGGATCTCTGCTTTTACCCAATACCGTCTTTGAATTCCTCCATTCAATACCATGTTTTACCAGGACGTTCTTTACCTCTGTATGGCTAATACTGTTTATAATCTTCTTTTCTTCCATTATGTATCCTGCAAGTACACGTAATGACCATGTAGAGAATTTCAGTCTGTACTTTCTTCTGGGGTCATTAGTTGCTATCTCTACACAATCTTTCTTTCTATATCATCTGTAATCTTATGAGCATTTCGTATATATTTTTTAGATACAATACCATCAATACCTTTTTCATTAAATCTGTGTATCCATTTTCTAATATTATTATCGTGATGATTTGTAATTCTTCTTATCTCAGGTACTGTGTGTATCCTTCATTCCTGAGTAAAATCATTCTTGCACGATAACCTGATTCTGCATCGTTATCGAGCAACCAATGAAGGTCATTCATCTCCTCTGTACTTATTTCTCTGAGGTAGATATTCCACACAGTATAGTGTTATGTTATGGTTAGCTAAAGCAGTTGTTATAAAATTCATTTGTCAAATTAATTACTATTATTTTACAAGTATCACTAGATGGAATATTACAATGCTATTAACATACCATTTATTTATTGTTAAAATATAATATTTGGAATTAATTATAAAAGAAAGCCATAGCCTTCTTCTTATATAGGAGAAACCAATATAACAGTTGGACGATAGCAGGCAGGCTATGACTGTAGGTTTGTGATTGTACTTGGTTCTAATATACAATCAACAAATTATTTAGTAGTGTAGGATAAATTATCTTAATAATAATAATAGCCATAGCCCTCTAATGAATACCACTAAATAATAGAAGGCTATGGTCCGCCGCGAATATTTTTGTATGTATTATTTGGTTGTATATTCACATTGCTATTATTATATTTAAAAAATTGTGGAAAATTTAATTGATTAGTAAATAAAAGAAAATCAAGAAGCCATAGACTACTAGATTATAGGAGCAAATCTGTCAAAAATAAATAGGCTATGGCATTATATTGAACTCGGTTTGGTAAAAAATTATTCATGCTATTGCCTTGTTGCGTAACTCGCTATTCCTAACACATTTAGCTAACCTATTCTAGTCATAATACATGTGAACTGGAAGAAGTACAATGAATCTCTTGTTAAACGTGGTGAGGTATTACTTGATTTTGATGTTATAGATAACTGGGATTCTGAACTAGAGAAGATGAATCAAGGAAAAGAAGGTAGAAAATTTGTATATCCACAGATTCATTCATCAAACTACTTGGTTACGTAAGAGCATATTTTCATTTACCATACAGACAAACAGAAGGAGAGTAGTACGAGCTCATGCTGCAAATACATTACCATCAATTCCAGATTATAGCAGGATTTGTAGAAGAATCAACAGATTGGATATCAAAATAAACGATGATGATGAGAATAAATCCAATTTACAACATGATGATAATTTTGTAATTGCAATTGACTCTACCGGTGTTAAAGTTACAAACAGAGGGGAATGGATCAGACATAAATGGAAAGTAAAAAGAGGTTATCTCAAAATACACATAGCAGTTGACATAAAAAAGAAGAGAATTTTATCGTTACAGGTAACCAGTGAACAAGTACATGATGGAAAAATATTACCCGAATTAGTGGATGATATAACAATAAAGCAGAACAAAGTAGTTGAAACTGCCATTATGGATGGTGCCTATGATAGTAACAATAATTTTCAATTTCTATCATTTAAAGGAATCCAACCAGCAATTAAGGTAAGAAAGAATGCCAAGTATAGAAAGACAAACCATTATTTGTGAGAAACAAGAACGTACAATCACAGAAAACCAATCTACAACAATGGAAGGATAGCGTCAGCTATGACAAGAGATGGATGGTAGAAACTGTCTTCTCCTGTATTAAGAGAATGTTTGGTAGAGAATATGTTACTGCTATAAGATTTGAGAACATGATAAAAGAAATGATACTGAAAGCATCTTTATATAACTTGTTTCAGAGTCTAACTATTACATAATTTTTACATTAGTAACAAAAAATAGATGATTATCTAGACGAGTTACGCAACAGAGCACATGCTATAATATTTAAAAATTGGAGATAATTTAATAGTTAAAGTAGTCATAGTCTTATCTATTGGAGCAAGCAGAGCAAAATAGTAGAGACCAAAGCTATGGCTGTATGACGACAACTATTCTTCGATATGTTTTAGGTTGAATTAGATAGGTAATAAAATATTTAATAATTTGACGAAATAGATGCTAGACAATGATTTTACTCATTATCAACATCTATACACAAATATTTGGGATTTTCATCCCTCCTGAATGTGTATATATTTATGTCCTTTAAAGTATAAAACACTTTGAGATAATTTAATTGTCATAGCCTGAACAAACAATATGATTTGGATTTAGATATCAGGTCCAGACTATGACAACATATGCAAGTTGTCTCCGAGGTAATGTGTATTGATGTGTTTTCAATACCTAAAGACTATACTATTTATCAGTTGTGAAACTGTTCTGTTAGAGTTTTAAATGATGCTAGAATAATAGATTATTAATTAATTAAATTTATAACTTATAAATAAAAAATATAAAAAATAAAAATAAAAAATTATAAATCTATTTCATTATCGTCATTTTATCATTAGTAGAATTTGACATCATTATTTGTCCACGAATTTCCCCATTAGGATTTTTTTGTGTATGTACATTTACATATGTCTCTCCATTTTGCATAGCAGTTATCAAGTCCGATATTTGTTTACCAGCCATTGGTCCTTGAAATGTATCTGCAGTAATATTTCCTTTGGATAATATACCAGATATTTGTTGAGAAGGAGTATCAGATTTGTATATTGGAACTATTGGTGGTCCGTTTTCACCTTGCTTTCCACTATGTATATGGGCCATTGTGACTCCTTGGATATTAGTGACATTAACTTTAAACCATACATTATCTTTCATTGGTTTAAACCATGCCATACCAGATGCACTCGTTTGTATAGGTGGAACTTCTTGGTCACCAGATAATTGGGCAGTAAACTTTTGTTGGCCTCCATCTCCACTTGTTGTACTGCAAAAACTGTTGTTGTAGATGATGAATATATTATAGATGTCAATGCTGTTATCAGAGACAAAGATATTACAATAAAAAATATTGCTGTTTTATTGTTATTATTTATCTTCATAATGAAATAAGTTACTTGAAACTATTTAACAGATGAATATAATTTTGTCCGAAAACTTAAACTATCATCCTAGAGTATTTTAAGTAAATAACGTTAATTTAGTAGAGATAATATCACTAGAGTAATAGATTTATAAAATTAAAAAAAATTAGATAACTTGTAAATTTTATTTCTTTAATTATTTTAACTATCTATACTTTGCCTAATAAAATTATTTATTAAGAAAAGAGATAATGATGTGGTTCTGTCTGGAATTCTTTGGACTGAAAACCCGACTAGAGGACATGTATAATAGATGAGCCTCAATGAACCTCCTCTTCTTTTGTTGTTTTGTTGTTGTTCTTCTTTAATCTGCTTGAGCATTGTATTGCATAAGCAAATTTTTCAATACAAATCATACTTAAATAGATTTTTTATGTTTAAATCTATCTCTAGAATGTTTACTAAATCGATAGCCATAGTAGATAATGATCCAGATTTATTAAATATATTTAGCGAGACTTTAAAGATGAGTGGCTATTATGATGTTTCTAGTTCTACACTGACCCACTTTTGGCATATGAACATATCAAGGAAAACCTAAATAAATATTCACTAGTAATAACCGATGATAAAATGCCAGATATGAATAGA
>CAWIYT010000047.1:0-32231 GCA_963840085.1 uncultured Nitrososphaerales archaeon | reverse complement strand
TATAGTAGATAGATTCCTACCATTGAAGAATATAAAATGTAAAAGATATAGTAATTGGGACCAGGTTAGAAATAAAAATACCATTATATTATTTTTAATATATAAATAAGCTAATACACTCTATATCAAAGATGATGTATTGGTGAAAAACTCTTTCATCAACGCCACCAACAAATTAACAAGATAGCAATACAAGAATTTAGTAATATAGCAGTAGTAGTAATTGACAGTTGTTAGTAGTACCCTATTGTTAGGATCCTGAAACTTGTTTATTCATTGAATTATGATCCAGACTCAAATACTTAGAATAATTGTTTCAAAAAAGGAAATTAGAAAAAGATTAAAAAGAAATCTTTGGTTCATATTTTCCAAATACAGATTGAAAAGCGCTACTAATCTCTCCAAGTGTAACTTTATTTTTTACTGCATTTATGATATGTGGCATTAAATTTTGATTCTCTTTTTCTGCATTCTTAATTAAAAGCTCTATTGCGTGGTCAACTTTAATTTTATCTCTATTTTTCTTATACTCCTTTAACCTCATAATTTGTATGTTCTCAAATTTAGAATCTATAACATTTAGAGAAGGTTCAATATCATGGCGATCTTGATATTTATTTACTCCAACTATAATTCTTTTTTGTTCATCTATTTCTTTTTTCAAAGAATATGCATTCTTCCTTATTTCATCTTGGAAAAATCCTTTTTCTACAGCGGAAAGAGCTCCACCCATTTTATCTATTCTTTTTAGGTATTTATTAACTTCTTCCTCTATTTGATTAGTTAAAGACTCTACATAATAAGATCCCGCTAAAGGATCAACAGTTTTTGTTACCCCGGTTTCAGTAGCTATTATTTGTTGTGTTCTCAAAGCTATTTTTACTGATTCTTCTGTTGGTAATGCTAGTGCTTCATCTCTTGAATTAGTATGTAAAGATTGACATCCTCCTAATACTGCAGCAAGGGCTTCTGTAGTTACTCTTACAATGTTATTGTCAACTTGTTGAGCAGTTAGGGACTCTCCACTAGTTTGAACATGAAAACGCAAAGTACATGATTTAAAATCTTTAGCATGAAATCTTTCTTTCATTATTTTAGCATATATGCTTCTGGCTGCTCTAAATTTGGCTATTTCTTCAAAAAATTCCATAGTACAACAAAAGAAAAATGAAAGCCGTGGTGCAAAATAGTCAACTTTAAGTCCTCTATCGATACAAGTTTGAATATATTCAATTGCATTTGCAAAAGTAAATGCTAATTCTTGAGTAGCGTTAGATCCTGCTTCACGCATATGATATCCAGAAATACTAATTGGATACCATTGAGGAACATATTTTGAACAATATTGAATCATATCTCCAATTAAACGAATTGATGGTTTTGGTGGATAAATATATGTATTTCTAGCTATATACTCTTTTAAAATATCATTTTGAGTCGTTCCTCTTAAAGAAGTAGGTGGAATTCCTTGTGTCTCTGCGACGGTTATATATAAAGACAATAATGTAGAAGCAGTTGAATTGATTGTCATAGAGGTACTTACTTTATCTAATGGAATAGCATTAAAGCAAGTCAACATATCTTCAATTGAACTGATTGCTACACCTGTTCTTCCAACTTCACCTTCAGATTGTGGATTATCCGAGTCTCGTCCAGTCTGTGTAGGTAAATCAAAGGCAAGAGATAAACCTGTTTGACCATGATTTAAAAGAAACTTGAATCTATTATTAGTTTCTTCGGCACTCCCAAATCCGCTATATTGTCTCATAGTCCAGAGACGTTCACGGTACATCATATCATGGATTCCCCTGGTAAACGGATATTTACCAGGTTTTTCATCTTTAATATTTTTCTTTGCAATATTGCTTCTATTGTAAACTGCTCTAACTGAAAAACCAGAGTCAGTTTTTATTTCCTCCTCTTTGGACATTTTTTGTTTTGACATTTCTAACTTTCAACTCCTAATGATTTTTGATATTTTTTGGATTGATTAATTATATTGCTTAAGAGTCCAGAAGTAAGATCATCTGCTGCTTGATATGGATCTACTTTTTTATTATGTATTTTATCAATGAAATTATGATATGAAGGATTATGCTCCAACATGCTTAATATTTTATCTTCGAGGATATTTAAAACCATATCTTTTAATTCAATTTCTAATAATCCTAGTTCTTTTTCTTTGAAATTATTAACTCGATCATTAAGCATTTTATTAATATTTTCTGCTACATCTCTGATTCCACTTCCAGTTTTTGCTGAGCATTTCAATATAGTAGGCTTTTTTTCTGTTTCACCAATTAAATCCTTTATTGTATTATAAAGAGTATTGGCTCCTTCAATATCTGCTTTATTTACTATATATATATCTCCTATTTCAGTAATTCCTGCTTTAATAGCTTGTATCTTATCTCCTGTATTAGGAGTAAAAAGAACTATTGTAAGATTTACTATTTTGGATACTTCTATTTCTAATTGGCCTGCCCCTACACTCTCAACTATTATTAAGTTATAACCTGCAGCATCAAGAATTCTAATTATATTTCTTAGTGATTTTGAAACTCCTCCAATAGCACCTCTCGAGGCTATGCTTCTCATAAATACATCAGAATTATCTATTATATTGCCTTGCATACGTATGCGATCACCGAGAATTGCACCGCCGGTTATTGGACTTGTAGGATCTACTGCAATTATTGCTATTTTGTACCCAAATCCTTTGAATTCATCTACCAATTTGCCAATTAAAGAACTTTTGCCGGAGCCTCCTGGACCAGTAAATCCAATAGTCATTGCTTTTCCTGTCCTTTTAAAAATTTGACGAATAATTTTTTGATACTCTGCTTCTTCATTATCTATTATAGAAATTGCTCTTGAAAGTGAGCGTCTATCTCCTTTTAAAATTCCTTCTACTATTTTTAGCAATATGTTATCTGGAATTTTAGTATATAACTAGTTATAAATAATATTTCAATTGAATGATTTAAATTTAGTTCTAATTAATAATGAAAGTAAATTTTTACTATTATTTGTATAAGTTTATCTATAAAATAAAGTAAAATAAGATAAAGATTTAAAATCCCAATTACTAATTACTATTAGAATATGACCATTAACCAAACTCAACAAGTCAAACGTATCAGAATTTTAGTTGCAAAAATGGGTTTAGATGGACATGATTGTGGAGCATTAGTTATATGTAGAGCATTAAGAGATGCAGGAATGGAAGTAATTTATTCTGGATTATTTTGTACTCCTCAACAAGTTGCAAAAACTGCTATTGACGAAGATGTTGATGCTATTGCAATGAGTTTACTTAATGGTGCACATTTAACATTATTTCCTAAAGTTGCAAAAATACTAAAAGAACAAGGTATCGATGATATCTTACTGATTGGTGGAGGGGTAATTCCTGAAAAGGATAAAAACCTACTAGAAAAGGAAGGAATAACCGGAAACTTTGGTCCTGGAACACCACTGTCAACAATTATCAATCATATTAATTCAAGTATTAAGAAAAAAAGAGAAATATAAAAATAGAATAATAAAATGAGTAAATTTTTAATATAGATGTATCTTAAATTCTAAAAAAAGGAAATTAATTTATGCACAGTTATTATTGTATTGTGGATGTTATATCTTCATCCACCGGTAGAGTTTTGTCCAGTTCTGGAAGTGGGAATTTCTATAAATGGAGTGGCACCTTGTCCTCCCTCACTAAGAACCAAAGGCAATTGACCATCCCATCGTTGGGCCTTAAGCCAGTCTAGGTATGTTGGACTTTTCCTCAATTGTTGATCAATAATATTGATAGCTGCAGATTCACCTTCCGCTTTTAGTACATTTGCTTGTTTGAGACCGGTAGCTTGTGCAATTGCTGCTCTCTGTTCTCCTATTGCTTTTGCCTCTGTTTGATTAGCTTCTATTTGGATTCTACGCAATTCATTTTGTGCTTGTAAAGCCCTCTGTTGAGCTTCCACCTTAGCTTCTATAGCTTTGGTGAACGTTGTTGAAAACCTGAATTCAGTAATTGATAATGTTTCTAGTACAATATTATAATTAGCAAGCCTGGCTTGTATTTGCTGTTCAATTTGATTCTTAACTGTCTCTCTCATGGTAATTAATTCCTCAGCAGTAAAACGAGCAGTAACCTGTTTTACTGATTCTTGGATGGCAGGTAGTATAACTCTATTATCATAATCATATCCCAATTGTCTATAAAGTAATTGAGCTGACTCCGGTCTTATATGATAATTGAGAGCAACTTCTGTACTAACTTCTTGAAGATCTTTGGAAGCAGAAGTGGAACTCACAACGACCTTTTGGGTTCTAACTTCAATTGGTATTACCTGATCACGAAAAGGAACTACAAAATGAAGACCTTCAGAAAGACTAACAGCTGTATCAACCGCACCAAACTGCAATAAAACTCCTCTATGTCCAGCATCAATTGTCTTGACACTTGCAGTTACTAAAACTATTACAATAATTAACCCTATAACAGCAGGAATTATGACTCTAAACAATGATTTATTGTATCCTGGAGTAGAATATGATTCTAACGGTTCGCCTTCAGGCGTTACGCCTCCTCGAGGATATTGTCTTCCAAAACTGGTAAATGGACTCTTTTGGCCAATACCATATCGACGTTTGTAAATCTGATAAGCTATTATGCCTATAATTATAATTGTAAAAGCAATTCCAATAATTCCACTAATTTCAACCATTATTTATCTCCTTATTAATTAATAGTTAATATTATTTACTTATAAATTAATATAAATCATTAGTTCCATACTGGCCAATAGAAAATAACTTTAATTTTGACAATTTATTTAAATAAATATTAGAAATTAATTGCTTTGTTCTGGCCACATCATTTTTCTCATCACTTTGCCAACTTTTTCAATCTGGTGATTTTCTATCTCTTGCATATACAATTTGAAAGCGTTCTTACCTTCGTTTTTATATCTAGTTAGCCATTCTTTTGCAAATTGTCCTGATTGTATTTCAGATAAGATATCTTTCATCTTAGATTTAGAAGATTCATCTATTACACGTGGACCTCTTGTTAATCCACCAAATCGTGCTGTTTCACTGACACGATTGTACATTCCAGTAAGACCATACTTTTGGATAAGATTCTACTATTAATTTCAATTCATGTAAACATTCAAAATATGCTACTTCTGGTTGATATCCCGCTTCAACTAAAGTCTCAAATGCTTTCATGACCAAAGAATGAGCACCTCCACAAAGATCAACTTGTTCTCCAAACCAATCAGTTTCTACTTCTTCCTTGAAAGTAGTTTCTATTACTCCAGGTCTAGTACTACCAATTCCTTTTGCTAAAGTAAGAACACGATTTAACGCAGTTCCAGTATAATCCTGATATACTGCAACCAATGAAGGTGTACCAAATCCTTCTAGAAACAGTTCTCTTACTCTTTGACCAGGACCTTTAGGGGCAACCATAATAACATCAACATTAGTAGGTGGTTCTATCCATTTCCAATGAATTGAAGCACCATGAGAAAAACAAAGTGCTTTATTTTCAGTTACATATTTACTAATTTCATTTTTATAAGTATCTGCTTGTTCCATATCTGGAATTAATATATGAATTATGTCAGAGTTTTTAGCAGCTTCTCCTACTTCCATAACTTTTTGTCCATCATCTTCAGCAATTTTCCATGAATTTCCATCTTTTCGTAATCCTACAATCACATTAAGACCAGAATCTTTAAGATTATTAGTTTGAGCTTTTCCCTGAATCCCATATCCTAATACTGCAATTGTCTGATTTTTTAAGGAATCAATACTGACTTCTTGATTGCTCCATTTCTTAACCATAAAAGAATATAAAAAAGAGGTTTTATAAATAATAACTGTTAAAACCTTTATTTTAGATGCACTAAATAGCACAAAAAAAAATTTACATTATTATGAGAAACCTTTTCTTGTAGAATAAATCACGACATCTATTTATTACGATCAATAAGCAAGTAAATGAAGATATAATGATATGGTTGAAATACTATATTTACTATAAAATAATATGTTTATATTTTATTTTTATGTTGTTAATTTGAGTTGTCTGGCTCCAAAAGAATGAATGAAGATGAAACTGATGTTGATATCATATGTAAAAATTGTCAGCATCAAATGTCATTGCACATACCCCATTGTACAGTATCATTACGTGATGAAGATAATAAAATAATTTGTGATTGTAATAATCCAGAGTTTTATAATTCAGTAATCTCTGGAAGTACATAGGTTGGACTGAAATACATTGTAACAATTGTGGTAAATTGTTAGCATTTATAGATAGTCCAAGTGAAAATATTTACGATTTTAATGTAATGTGTAAAAAATGTATTATTCATTATCACTAATTGATAATGTTAAATTAGTAAAAAAAATTGTTCTTTTTTAATTTAATATTAATAGGATGGCTCTGTTAACAGTTCTGTAATATATTAACTACTTGCTATTGTAAACCAATTATGATTATTTTAACGTTAATTTTATAACAATAGCTTTAGCTTACTTCCTCATTAACTCGTTTGTGAGGGATATATACACCTCAGAAGTATATAACACCAAAGGAGAGAAATACACTTCATTTGTTATTAGATGATGATCCAGAATCTGGATATCGAGCGAAAATCATTCTACTAAAAGATGAAGGTTATACAGTACCAGAAATACGAAAGATTACAAACCATCATATGACAACAACATTAGAAAATGGATTCATAGATTCAATGAAAAAGGGGTAGAAGACATAATATCTAAAATACATACACATAAATCAATTAAATTTACAGATAAAGTAGAAAAGCAGATTATAGAAATAGCAACAAGAAACCCACGAAAATATTATGGATTGCCATTTTCTACATGGTCATTGCGTATACTTGCTGGATTTAGAATGAAAGAGATGAAACTAGTAGATAGGATAAGTCATACAGAGATAAGAAACATCTTACTAAAACATGGAATCAAATGTAGACAGTCAAAAATGGTATTGGGTCATAGTCAGGATCCAGAATACAATATAAAAAAAGTACATTGAACAACTGAGATATGATACACCAGAGGAATCAGTCTTGTTATATCAAGATGAAAAAGGACCAATTGCAACAAAAACATATATGAAGAAACATCTTGGTCGCAAGTACAATCCAAGATTGAAAGAGCCCAGAAAATCAATGGTATTTTGAACGTATTTGGTGTCTATAACCATACAAATGATCAAATGTATACAAATTCATACAGAAAGAAAACAGGAAAGCAGTTTCTGGATTTTATTAAAATAGTGGACAGAAAATACAATGCCAGTATAAAACAAATATTTCTAATACTAGATAACATATTTATTCACAGATCCAAGAAGGTACGAGATACAATACAAAAATATTATCCAAGAATAAATCTGATATTTCTACCGACCAGATCTCCAGAACTTAACCTTATAGAAGTTAGATGGATGTGGATGCAAAGACAGGTCATTAACAATTCTACATTTGAGAATGAATGCGATATAGGCAAAGCAGTAAGAGATTGGACCAGAAACTACAACAAAAAACATGGCAAAGCAATCATAAATATTTTACAAGAAATGACTATGGAAGTGTTTACGTAACTGTTAACTTAATAATATAGATTTAACAGTGAATGTTCTATTCCTAATCTAGTATATGTTATTATATGATCAAGTTCTAGAAGGCATTGATTTTTCAATAATAATATAAATTTTTATTATTGTTGTTTCAAATGATAACAAAATGTCATGATAATACTTAATTTGCTTAATAAGTGATACTATTTAGTTACTTTTTTCATAAACCCAGAGAGTTAGTACTCTGGAATTATTCCCAAAGACACTTTGCATTTTGTAATTGAAGTTATTGATTTCAATACAATAGGATTACTTTTAGGGATGATGATAATAGTTGCTATTTTGGGAGAAACAGGAATCTTTAATTGGGTTGGTGTTAAGGCCATGCAATTATCTAAAGGTAATTTATGGAAATTAATGCTAATTCTCTGTATATTTACTGCAATTACATCAATGTTTGTTGATAATGTAACAATTATTTTGTTAATGGTACCAGTGACTTTATCTATATTAAAAGCTCTTCATATATCTCCTATCCCCTTTATTCTAGGTCAAACTCTTGCATCTAATATAGGAGGAGCTGCTACTTTAATTGGAGATCCACCTAATATAATTATTGGATCAGCAGCAAACATTGATTTTAATTCTTTTTTTATCAATATGGCTCCTCCGGTAGTTGTAACTTTTCTATTAGGGATATTTTTATTGAGAATAATATTTAGAAAAGAATTAAAATATAAAATTAGTTTAGCTGGAAAATTCAAAACAGTGGTGGATGATGAGGAATCATTAATAAAAGATAAACCTCTTCTTAAAAGTATGTTAATAATCTTATTGTCTTGTAATGATAATATATTACTATATTAACAATATTGTTAAACATTTTAAACATTGGACCTTAATAAATTTTTTATCTTTACTTTTATCAATAATTTTAAACTTTTTAAAACCACACTTTATACAAATTGGACAATCTCTTTTCTTTTGCATTGATTTTTCACCATTTCTGAGGAATACTATCTGATTTTGATAATATTTTTATCCGCTCTATTCCATCTAAATTCATTATTAATTCTTTAACAGGTATGGGAACCAAATCATCCCATTTCTCATTATTTACAATTAATTTTCGAATATTTTCGCCATTAAATTTTATTTTATTTATGAATATTGGTTCCTTAACAATAATATCTTTTTTACCAAGATAGCGAACGTATTCGTTTCCTGAATAGATAATTTCAAATTTTGGAACCATTGACTTCAAATATTCTAACCAACATGCATTATTTTCAAAATTAACTAAAGGTATTAAAAAAATTTTGCAATGATCTATTCTTTGAAATGATATTGTAGCATGAATCATTTCTATTCTTTCTCCAGCCGTAAAAGGATCTTTATATAGATAATTAAATTGAGCACTTCCTATAACTACTATCAATTCTTCACATTCGTCTAAAACTTGCTGAATAAGATTTAAATGTCCATTATGAAATGGTTGGAATCTTCCTATAACAAGTCCTCTTTTATATCTACTCATTTTATTTGATAAATAACATTAACCATTTTTTCCTAATTTGATTTTCTCTTTTTCTATCTCTGTTTTCTCAATTTTCTTAAATATCGGAGAATTTTTACCTATTCTATGACCAGATTCAATTCTTAATATAGATGAATCTTTCCATGATTGTTCCCATAGATTGCTTTTATTATTATTATTATTTAATTGTAACCAAATTTTCTCAGCCGAATTTGGTATAAATGGTGCTAAAAGTATTGCAAGTGTTCTTACTGCATTAATTGAGATATAGAGAGTAGTTGATGATGTATCCTTATTAATCCATGGTTGTTTCTTCTGAAAGTATTGATTAAAAAAATTGGAAAATTTTAAAATATTTTTTAATGCTTTATCTGTTTCTGTATTGAGTAAAAATTTTCCACTATCTTCAGATATATTCATTATTGCTTCTATCGCATTTTTATCATCTTCATCATAAATATTAGGTTCAGGTACAATTCCATTAAAATTTTTTTTGGTAAAAGATAAAGTTCGATTTATAAAATTTCCTATATTATCTATAAGTTCATTGTTTATTTTGCTATAAAAAACATCCCAATCAAAATTGATATCATCTTGATTAGAAGGACTTATAGTGGCAATATAAAATCTCAAAAAATCAGGATTAAATTTTGAAATAAAATCTTTTAGACTGATATACCAGTTTCGGCTTTTTGATATTTTTTTGTTATGAAGCATTAAATGACCTCTAACTGGTATATAATCCGGGAGTTTATATTTTCTATCAATTCCCATCCTTATGGCAGGTAGAAAAAGGAAATGATGATATATTATATCCTTTCCAATGAAATGATATATTAATGAGCTATTCCAAATATCTTTTCCATTCACATTAAATCTTTCTTTCATTAGAGTATTAAATGTCGAAATATAGCATAGATGATTATCAAACCATCCATAGAATACTTTTCCATTAGCCTCCTCTAAGGGAATACTTATTCCCCATTCAAGGTCACGAGTAATATCCCAATCTTGTAAGCCTTCGTTAACCCAGTAGAGAACATAATTTTTTACGTCGGATTGAAGATTATTGTTAGAATGTAGCCATTCTTTTAGTTCATGAGAAAAGTTTGACAATTTGAAAAAATAATGATTGCTACTCTTTTTTATAGGTGGTTTCCCACAAATTCCACATTTGGGATCTAATATTTCTTCAGGAACTCTTCCACATTTCTCACAAAGATCAGAATATTGATCTTCTGATTTACAATAAGGACATATTCCTACAACATATCGATCAGGAAGGAATTTTTTATCAAAATCACAATAAAATTGAATTACTTCTTTTTCATATATATGGCCATTAACCATTAATTTATTAAAAACATTTTGTACAAAGACTTGATTTTCTTTAGAGCTTGTCCTAGAAAATTTGTCGAAAGAAATTCCAATTGCAGAAAAATCCTCTATGTCACGTTTATTCCAATGAGCAACAAATTCTTCAGGTCTTTTATTTTCTTTTTCAGCTTTGATTATAATAGGAGTCCCAAAATCATCAGACGCACAAACATGAAATACCTGTTGTTGTGAAATTCGTAAAAAACGTGTAAATATATCTGCTGGAAGATAGGTTGAAGATATATGTCCAATATGAATTTCACCGTTCGCATAAGGAAGCGCAGTAGTAATTATTATCGGTTTATTTGTTTCAAATAGTTCATTCTTAATACTAATAGAAGTATTTTTTTCATTAACAAGTTGAAAATTACTATTATTATAATTATTAAGCATGATTTTAATAGTGATTTTAAATTTCGGTAATAAAATGATATTGTGATTCTATTTATTCATTTTATAAATAAAATTTATTATACCTATGATAAAATTATTTTATCGTTATGAACACTATTTTTTAATAGTTATTTTTATGGGTTTCTTTTTGAGCTTATCTGATAATAGTATTTTACAAAAAAAGGACCTTAAAAGATAATATAGTTAATATCTCTTTTTCTCAACTTTCGTTAAGTACAGAAGATAAAATTTTTTATGGAAATGTATTTTCAGATTAATTAAGAAAAATTCTTTATTAAAGAGAAGAGTATTTATAATAATAGTCAATTTGTCTTTGACTAAGTTTATCTATTTTTATGCCAAAGGCAGATAAAGCTAGTTGAGCTACTTGCTCGTCTATTTCTTTGGGAACTTGATGAAGTTCCTTTTTTAAAGTTTTATAATTTTCTGCAATATACAATATCGATAACAATTGATTTGCAAAGGATAAATCCATTACTTCTGATGCATTACCTTCCGCTGCTATTAAATTTATTACTCTTCCTTTAGCAATCAAATAAATTTTTTTTCCGTTAATATTATAACATTCTAAATATGGTCTCATCTGTTTAGGAAACTTATCTTGAATTTGTAGGTAATGTATATCAATTTCAACATCAAAATGACCTGCATTAGCAAGAAATACCCCATTTTTCATTAAACTAAAATCTTTTTTGCTTATTACATCCCTTTGTCCAGTGCATGTAATAAAACAATCACCCATGGGTAAAACATCCTTAAGTCTTTGGACGTTAAATCCATTCAAATGAGCTTCCAATGCTTTTATTGGATCAACTTCAGTTATTGTAACTTTGGCACCTAATCCTCGCAATGAGGATGAGACTCCTTTACCTACCCAACCATAACCACAGACTACAAAATGTTTGCCTGCTATTAATATCCCCAAAGTTCTTAATAATCCATCAATGGTACTTTGACCAGTACCATATCTATTATCAAAAAGATATTTTGTTTTAGCCTCATTAACTCCAATAATAGCATAATTTAGTTTATTATTGGATTGAAGTGACAAAATCCTTAAAATACCAGAGGTTGTTTCTTCAGTTCCACCAATTATACTTTTTATCTTCCTGTTATGAGCAATACTATGTAATTCAGCACCATCATCTGTTATTATGTCTGGATTTGTATTTATGACTTTTATAATATTCTTAAAAAATTCTTTTTTGGTTTGGTTTTTTGTAGCAAATACATTTATTTCATTGTATTTTAAAAATTCTACTACATCCTCCTGAACAGATAATGGATTTGCTGAGCAAATAGAAATGTTAGCTCCAAGTGCTTTGGCAGCCATTAACAATACAGAAGTTTCTTTTGTTATATGCAAACAGAATCCTAAGTTGAAATCAGACAGTGGTTTACTTCTTTCATATTTTTCACGTATTTTAGAAATAATTTTCATGGTATCTAATGCCCATTCATATGACAATTTTCCTGTTTCCAATAAAATGGTAGAATTAGTATATTTTTTATCTTTGGATTTTATAATAGAAGATTGTGATCTAATTTCCATTCTTATATTATTATTAAAATTATGATAATATTAAATTTGAAAGAACTTCTTTTATTAGTTTTCGTATTAAAATAAATATCAGAGAATAAGATTTTAGCCGAAAAAGAATTTTGATTGTCATAACAGATCCTTAGTCAGTCATAGGTAAGAAAATTATAACCGATATTAAATTAATATTCTAAAGTCATGGCTTGGATAAAAATTGCTCAAACATTTGATATTCCAGAAAATAAGGGAAAAGAAGTAGAAGTAAATGGAAATAGAGTAGCTATATTTCACGCTAATGGAAGATATTATGCTCTTGAAGCATTATGCAGACATCAAGATGGATCTCTTGCCCCTGGTAAAATAGATGGTGAAGTAGTAGAATGTCCTCTTCATTTTTGGCACTATAATATTAGGACAGGAGAATTACTTGATTATCTTAAAGATGTTAAATTAGAAACTTATAATTTAGATATACGTGGTAATGATATTTTTATAGATATTTAAGAAATTAATTTTTCTTATTATATTTTTATATATCGTTTAATAAAAATTATTGACTTTGAAATTATATAATACTCTCTCAAAAGAATATGATAAATTACAGATAAATGATAATACCGTAAAAATTTACCTATGTGGCGTAACTGTTTACGATGATTCTCACATTGGACATGCACGTACTATAATTATATTTGATGTTTTACATAGATACCTCTTATCTGAAGGATATAAAGTCATATTCATTCAGAATTTTACTGATATTGATGACAAAATTATAAAAAAAGCAAAATTACTAAATAAGGATCCCAAAGAAATAGCAGAAAAATATATTGAACAATATTTTAAAGATGCCTCTTGCTTAAATGTATTAGAAGAAATCCATTATCCGAAAGCAACTGAACATATAAAAGAAATTATTGAATTAATAAAATATTTACTTGAAAATAACTATGCCTATGCCACATTAAATGGAATTTATTTTGAAGTAAAAAAATTTTCTCAATATGGAAAATTATCGAAGAAAACTATTAAAAGTATTGAATCAGGAGCAAGAATAGAGGTAGATCCTCTCAAAAAAGATCCTCTTGATTTTGCACTATGGAAATTTTCCTCTGATCCACCTAACTGGGAAAGTCCATGGGGAAATGGCCGTCCTGGATGGCATATAGAATGTTCTGCAATGGCATTAAAACATCTTGGAAATACTGTAGATATTCACGGTGGAGGAAATGATCTTATTTTTCCTCATCATGAAAATGAAATAGCACAATCTGAATCCAAGACAGGAGTTGACTTTGCAAAAATTTGGATGCATTGTGGTATGGTAAACATTAATTCTGAAAAGATGTCCAAATCCTTAGGAAATATTGTATCTATACGAAATGCTATCGATAAATGGGGAGCAAATACCATAAGACTTCTTTGTTTATCTACACAATATTCAAAACCATTAGAATATACTTTATCCAATCTTATCGAAGCTCAATCTAAATGGCGATTGATTGAAAATTGTTTTTATGAGTTAAACTCTCCAATTGTTATTGAAGAAGAATCAAATGATCCTTCCATAGTACCACAAAATATTTTAGATTCAATAAAAAATGATTTAGAAAATGATTTTAATACCCCACTTGCTCTTTCTGAGTTTATGAAATTTGTATCTGTATTAAATGAATATGCAACAAAGGAAAAGATATCAACAAAAATATCAAATATAATATTACCTATTTTCAAGAAAATTATGTATATTTTTGGATTGAGAATCTCAGAATTATCGAATATTCAAATAGAAAAAGTAAATGAGATGATTGGTCTAAGGAATAATTTCAGAAAAAATAAACAATTTGAGAAATCAGATAATATTCGAATAACATTGAAAGAAAAATATGGTATAGAATTAATTGATCATAAAAACTATAGAACGATTTGGAAAAAAGTTGAAAAGTAAGATATTCTAATAAAGAAACAATTATCGAAAACAAATATAACTACCAAAAAATGGAATAGAATAAAGATATTGAAATTTTTTTAACTTTTGCAAATTCTTAATGTGTAATTTATATAATATTGAATTAATGTTAATATATGTATTGAAAAAAATTGCTTTTATTCACAATAAAATAAAAAAATCTATTAAATTCTTCCTTTCAAACTTACCAATATCATAGTTTAGTAATGTTTTCGGTAATTCTATTATTTGTAATTTTATTTTATATTCCGGTTTATTCATATGAAAATGAGTTATATTCTATTGATAAAACCTCACTTCAAAAAGACGAATTTGGCTATTTACATCTCTTTGGTGAAATTAAGAATAAGTCAGAAAAAACTCTTACAAACATAACTTTAAGTTCTAACTTTTATTGACATTAATAATAATGTCATTGGCACTTATTCTAGAAGTCCAGAAATAAATACATTAAACCCTAATCAATTTTCCCCGTTTGAAATATTTACTTAGACCCTAATTCGATTGATAAAGTAAAAAATTATTCATTATCAGTAGAATATAAAGTAGCAAAAGAAAAGCCCAACTTACTGTCTATAGATCATGTAAATGATCGCTTAGACTTTACTGGCTTCTATTATATCAATGGTGAAATTACAAATATGGGTACAGATACAGCAAATAATGTCACAGTTGTTGCAACAATATATGATCTAGATGGAAATCTAATAGGAATTACAAAGGCAATAACAGAACCATTTATAATTGCATCTCAAAATAAAGCCGCATTCGGATTGGCCGTAAATGCTAAAACAGTATCTTTTAAAATAAAAAATTTTATACTTCACGCATATTCAGATAAATATTTATCCAATACCTTCAATCCAAAAAAATAAAATTTATATAGATAAAAGTTAATCGCTGCACTACTATTACATATATAATATCAAACTTCATCAATTCATGTATTACAAAATTGCAATACCGGAATAGGTATGATCCGCCTCAATAGCAATGTTTCCAAAATCTTAATATTCGAATTTTGATGAATTTTCTTCCAATAATAGTATAACAGGATTAATCATTTCATTTAGTATTCTATTGGCGTAAAATTAAGTTAAACTTTATATTTAAATTTTTTTAGTGATTTATTCTAGAAAAGTCAATTTATTTTTAACTTTATTAATGCCAAGTTATTTAACTAATAAATTAGAAAAAAATGATTAAAATTTTGTAACAACAAATTCTAATTATTTCTCTTAAATCATAATCTAATTACCTAATTCATAGCCATGATGCTCCTTTAAATGGAAAAATAGATATCATATAATAAATGCTATAAAGCAAAAAAATACTTTAATTTAAAATGAAAAAATGGATGAATAATTATATAGTTTCATAATCCCCATAAACTTATATAACTAATTAATATATTTTGTCAAGTCGGAATCTAATGGCAAAAGGAGCGAAAAGGGGTCGTGTTCGTGATAAATGGAAGGATAAAAAATGGATTATAGTGAATGCACCAGCAGCTTTTGGTGGAAATCCAATTAATTATGTTCCAATAACAGATATTGAAAATTCAAAAGGGAGAGTTATTGAAAATACATTGTATGATATTTATAAACAAGATCCCAATCAACATCAAATTAAGGTGTTTCTCCAAATAGACAAAGCAACAACTGCAACTGCTAGTACAATCTTTGTAGGCCATGAATATGCTAAAGAATATTTGAGAAGTCTTGTAAGGCGTGGAAGTTCAATGATTACTTTTATTAAAAATTATACTACCATTGATGGTTATACTTTCCGTATTTCAATTGTTACTTTTACTCAAAGAAGAATTAATACTTCTGCAAAACATGAAATTCGGCTATTCATTGACAAAATGCTAAATGAAAAAATTTCGCAATTACCTCTTGATCAATTCATTCAGGAAGTTACCCTAGGAGGATTAAGTAAGGAATTATTAGCTGAAGCCAAGAAGATTGCGTTTATTAGGCATTTAGGAATTAAAAAATCTAAATTAATCTCAACTCCTGAATCACGATCAATATATGAAGCTAAGCAAATAGAGACACCTCCTATAACTGCATAAAATTTGCCAGAGACAAACCTTCATTTCTTTTTGTTTAAATTTTTTTTTAATTATTGTCATCTCTATTATTACATTATTTTTAATATCGAATAGAAATTTTCATTACAAGTAAAACTAAGCTGAATCATACTTGAAAGAAAATAAATTCATACCTGACCTACAATTTTTAAATTCTAATATTGACATAGTAATACATGCCACTGAGGATAAATACAAAATCCTTGAATCTGTTTTATCTAATCTTAAAATAACAAAGGAGAAATTTGAAGAGATTGAATATGAAGGTCATTGGGGTAATAAAATCTTAAGATTAATCACAGAAATTAACAAAAAAGATACTCAAATATTGATAGAAAAAATTTTTAGAAAATTATCATTTCTTGATAGAGAAAATTTACTTTCAAACTTAGACAAATATATAGATGAAAAAGGGAATCTATATTTAAGATTAGATAAACAGAGAATTTGTAAGAATAAAATTTCTTTATCCGATACAGAAGGAATCAAAATTAAATTTAAAGTTAATAAAAATCAAATAATACAACATAAAAAAAGCGGAAAAGTAGAGGATGAAATTTATTTATCATACAGGAGGTTAATACAATCTTTAGAAAAATAGATTTATGCTTTAACTTATCCAAAGAAGATTGTATTAAATGGAGTAAAATTCATCAAATAGATATTATAGGAATTGATAACTCAAAAGTGGATATAGAAGATAATCAATATTCATATGTTCCTCCTGACTCCATTATAATAAGACTAAAACAGAAATCAAAAAATCCTCTTTTACATAATTATCTCGTAGTGTTGGATGAATCGGAAACAATAATTACTTCAAGACTACCTTTTTTTGATATTTTTAATATAAAAAGTTTTCAAAATTATAAGTTAATAATAAAACAGCTAAAAAAACTTAACAGAAAGAATATAGGGATTGAAATAAAAATAAGAGATATCAGAATTTGTAACTCCTACGATATAGGAAAATGGGTAAAATGTATTAGAGAAGTTTATAAATTTTGTAAATTAACTAATAATCAAATAATCATTTCTAGTGGAGCGGAAAATGAATATGAGACTATTTCTGGAAATACCTTTGACTCAATCCTTAGAATTTTTGAAGTAGAGCCAACTACCTATTGGAATGATTTAGAAAAATGGCTTCATATAAAAAGTGGGATATACTATAGTGCTTCAGAGAAGGGATAAAAGACGTTATATATTAGTATATGTAAATGACCAAATTTGTATAGGTTCGTCGCAATTAATTAATGATTCAGCAGACACTTTTTATTATAATACAAATTCTCAAATCTTTTCTAATAATAAGGATAATTTGTTAAGTAACTCTCAAGAAAGATACAAAAATAACAATATTAGGATTTCTAAAAAAAATAGAAAGCATAATTATCATAACTATGATACCACTCATTCTAGTAAAATTATAAAAAAACGTTTTTCTGAGCTATTTGGATCAATTGAATTCGAAAAAGCAAGCATCAATATTATTTATAAACAGAATTTCTCTTTAAGAAATTGTTTTATTATAAGATGTAATGCAAAAAGTGTCGACAAGGTCTTATTTGCATTATCATGTTGTTATCCTCCCTTAACCACTATCAAAATTTCTGGCACATTAAAAAAATTAATTTCATCAATTGAAATCTCAAAAGCATAACTATTTAAAAATAACAACTACTTTAAAAGAAACCTTTAGTTTATACTAAGTTTTAAATCATATCCAACTAAAGATTTTATTCCTATAAATTAGTAATTTGCTAGTAAAAAAAAATTATTATTTTTTATTAATGATTTTTTAATAATATTAAAATAAACCACTTTTTTTATATTATTGATTTAATTGCAATCTTTGATTTATGATACTTCTCTCTTTTTGATATTAATTTTACTTTCTCTAATTCTTCAAATAGATAATATTTTAGTAGATCATATTGTTTTTGCTAAAAATGACGATAGAGACTCAAAGGAAGAAGAAGATGATGATAATAATTTCAAATCAACAGATATTCCAAGCGAGAAATTTAATTCAAAATACGATAAATTTGGGATTGAAAAAATCTATCCTTCAAAAATTGGTGGAGAAGAATGGTTTATGAATATGGATAATGTTTTTGATGATAGTCAATTTTATCCATTTGGAGTCTCTGATTCAAAATTTGAGGATTCCAACTTAAGAATTATACAAAATGAAGATGGATCGTGGAATCTTAAATCAAAGGATAACCTAGCCAAAGTTAGAATGAATGTATATACCTCCGATGGTTACCAGCCTAAGCAAATTGAAACTCTAGATCACTCTGAATTGGCAGAAAATGGATTTATGCAATCGGAAAAAGATTGGAAAAATGTTGAAATTACAGGCTATATAAAATTGAATAATAATAACATTCCACTATCTGAAGGCAGATTTACATGGTATGCTAGGGGAGGTCATCACACAGAGAGCGAACCTTGTGAAGGAGTTGCATACAAAGGAGATATTTTCTTCTCAGGTGATACCCGATTTGCAAAGGAACAATGGCATATTAGCTATTTTTTTACTGACATTAAAAAAGACTTAAAACCTATCAAAGGAAAATGGATTGGTTATAAATTCGTATTATATAACTCAGAAAATCAATCCAATCCATCTAAGACAATAGTAAAAATGGAAAGTTGGATTGACTATAATAATAATGGAAAATGGGTTAAAATTAATGAATATACAGATAAAGGAAAATGGGGGGATACAGACAAAAAATGTGATGGTAAAAAAGATTCAGCTAATTACATGGGGGGGACCTATTGCAACATTTCGTTGGGATAAAGCAGATGATGTAGATTTTAAAAATTTTAGTGTTAGAGAAATTCAACCTTTGTAACTTTATTCGTTCTACTTTTTAAAAAAGCATTTAAAGTTAATTTTAAAGAAATGCTTAGATTTTGCAAATAGTATTGCAACAATACTATTTGCATATATCATGATTAAGGGAAAAAACATCTAATATTACAAAAACAAGATCATTTGAGGAAGACTTAGTATTCTAATTTATTCTTTAATTAATATTTTCAAATACATAAATTTTTAAAAAGGATAATACATATATTATATGGGAATGAGGTAATATATGCTGCTCCAGTCTGAGTTAAAACAATGAAGTACTCGCGACGAACTGACCCATATTGAATATTTTGCAATAAATATGATAAAATAATTTATACCATTATGTCTAGTATTAACTGTTAAAGATGGAATTATCTTATGATTATCCACTGTATAGACCACCTTCAGAAGCAAATTCTTTAATTTTTCAAGTAACATTAGGATGCTCATTTAATCAATGTTCATTTTGTGATATGTATAGATCTAAACAATATGTAGAAAGATCATGGGAAGAAATCAAAATGGAAATAGATCTTTCTTCAAAATATTATCCGGAGACTAAAAGGATTTTTCTTGCTGACGGCGATGCATTGAATCTTCCAACGGAAAGATTGGTTCAAGTATTAGAATACATTTATAAAAAATTTCCTTCTTTAGAAAGAGTATCTTCTTATGCTATGCCTAAAAATTTACTCCAAAAAACGGATTCTGAATTAATGATATTGAAGAATGCAGGCCTAAAAATGTTTTATGTAGGGATAGAAAGTGGAAGTGATATTATATTGAGAAAAATTACAAAAGGAGCTACATATAAAACTATTTTACAAAGTTGTAAAAAAGCTAAAGAAAGAGATTATATTCTTTCATGTATGGTTATACTAGGTCTAGGTGGTGAAAAGTATACCATGGAACATATTGAAGGTACAGCAAAGATAATTAGTGAAGTCTCTCCCGATTACGTTGGGGCATTAAATCTTCATCTAGACAAAGGTATTTATAATGAATTTATGACTAAATTTAATGAACCTTTTAAATTTTTAGACGATATACAGATATTAGATGAATTAGAACGACTTATTTCTAATATAAACCCTTATTCTCCCATAATATTTAGAGCTAATCATGCATCAAATGTTTATGCAGTTAGAGGTACTTTACCTAATGACAAAGGAAAAATGTTAGAATTAATTAAGCAATTGAAAAATCATCCAGAAATGCTAAAACCAAAAATATTAAGGAGATTTTAATAAACTTAAAATGAATAATAAAGTATTTATATTATATTTTCTATGTTTTTCAGTTTAGTTCATTGGCTTAAATCTTAGAATTGCACCTATTTTACCGAGGCTTGCTAGTTGTGCACCTTCTTCTGTTTTTCCAGATATCACCTCTAATCTTGAACCAACCATTATAGATATCTCTTCCAAATATTCTATAATATCTTGTTCTATTGATTCCAAATCTTGACTTCCACAATTTGGACAAGGATTTGATATTAAATTTTGTTTGGCAGACATTAATTCATTTCTATCAATAAATTTTTCTTGAATATGTTGACATTTATTACATTTAATTTCTAATCTAATAAAGGTAATATCATCAGTTACTAGAACTAAATCCACATATCCATTTTTTAATGAATTTATAACTTCAAAAATTCCATATATTCCAAGTCCTTTTCCAGTATAGACCTCGCTCATAAAATTCTTGATAATTTTTTTTTCTTCCATCAATCTATAATCTGCCATTATTCCTTGTTCGTTAACTTTGTCTATAATCTCTCGTACACCTTCACTTCCAGAATAAGAAGAATCTAAAACTGCAATAACATTATTTTGTAATCTATAATCTAGATATTCCTCTTTGAGAAAGCCATCTTTTGTAGGTCCTGGACCTCCAATAATTATTCCTTTTACATTATATTCATCAATAAAGATTTTTTTTCCATAGTCAGCAACTCTATGATAATATTCATTTAATTCATTGTCTCGGAGTCTTTCAAATCTTCTAGCGGACTGACCACCTTGCCTATGTTTTCCTGCTACGCCCGATGTCAAAGACTCAACTACTTCCCACCTATCACCTGTTAGTATCCCAAAACCCGCCTCTTGGGTATCTAATGATAATATACCTATTATTTTGTCATCTTTCATCATGTCTTTAAGATGGTCTATCCAGAAATGATCATCACATCTATAGAGATTAATCTGAATAGGTTTTGGAGGTACAACAGAATAAATTTCTATCTTTTCAGTTCCTATGCCTTTTCCAGTCGGGATAGCACCACAGAAAATAACAAGACCATTGTCAGGAGGCTCTTTATATAATTTAAGATATTCTATAGTTCTACTTAATGCATCTTGCACATGGTTCCGGGTTAAATCAGATTTGATATTAGATGCGGTTCCTGCTTCATTTCTTAATTGAGATACTATATCATATATTGGTCTTCTTGGGGGAATATAAACAGTCACAAGTTCTGTTCCATGGCCGCTTATATTCCCAAGTTTATTAATCATTTTATTTAATTTGTAACGTCTAACAGAATCCCATTTACTTTGTTTATCTTGAGAAGATGACATGTAACAGAAAAGATTTTTCTCATTCAGACTATTTTATTGTTATTATAGTAGATTTTTAAAAGTTTAAAGTGTTATTAACTATATTTTATATAGATAGAATGAAATTTCTATCTCCTTAGCTTTCATTTTTTATTTTACGTATTTATAGATTATAAATATCAAAGGGATATTTACTTTTATAATGCTTCCAGCTTTAGAATACATTAAACAAACTAGATTGAAATTAGGAATTACTCAAAGGAGGCTAGCATCTTTAACAGGTATAAGTACATCAATGATCAATCAAATTGAAACAGGAAGATGCAAACCTAGTTATGATACTGCAAAGAAAATTTTTGAAATTTTAAGTACTCTGGAAGGTAAATCATCAAAAAAAGCAGGGGATATTTGTAGCCGTAATATAATATTTGCACAAAAAGATGATATCCTTTATAGTGTTGTTGAAAAAATGAGACTACATTTTGTTAGTCAGGTTCCTATTTTTGAAGGTCAAAAAATTGTCGGAATTGTTTCTGAAGATAGTTTAGCAAAGAGAATGGTAGAAAATGATGAAAAAAACCTCAAAAATATTACTATTGATACAGTTATGGAACCTTCACCACCTTTAGTAGATTCTGGTACCCCTGCCAAGGCATTAGTCCCTTTGATAAGATTTGCAAAATGTATTCTAGTTACTGAAAAAGGTAATGTAATTGGAATAATAACTACAACGGATATATTGAAAATGGTAGAATGATATCTAAAAATTATATAAAATTGTTCAAAGTTTTTCTAACCCAATACAACAATCAGCACATCCTATGCATTTATTACATAAATTTATGCTTGTAGATTCATGAATTATTGTTCCGCATAATGCACATTCTTTTTTATCCATAAAGATATAAAGTATAAAAAGATATTTAAATTATACTTAAATAATTTTGATGCACGCAGAATTAATTTAATTTTTGTTGTATTACCATATTTATTATAAATCATATTTTTAAAAAAGATTTTACTTTTATTACAAAATACAAAATTAGAGATTGGTTTTCATTGTTCTTAAAGGCATATTATTTAAATATTCAACGGATATCATGACCTGAAAAATCTGGTAAAGCATGGATATTAGTTTTGGTTTATATTAGAACTAAGATTCTTGAAATATTTTGATGCAAATTATTAATCCAAATGGAGCTGGAAAAAGAGATGTTTAAGGTTATGGACATATAACATCACAAATTATATCAAATATAGTTTCAGTATTTAAATCCTATTCAATTTAATTGAATAATTGGTTTAACTGTATTGAAATTTCATCCTCCACATTTTCTTCAATTACTGAAATTAATGAGTCAAGATCAATGTTTGCTGAACTACCCATGTCTGTACACTTTAGGCATTTTGAATTTAAATAAAGTGATTTTTGTTGATCTAACAGTTGACTATAATCGTTTTGTTGTTCAAAATGATAATTTTTGTCCTCAGGCTCAATCTTTCCATATTTAAGTGGGTGTTGAACTAAGTAATCAGTATATACTTTGTATTCTCCCTCTCTATATGTAATTTTTTCTTTCTTTTCAGCGTATGCGAAGATCTCTTCTTTGGATAATACCTGGTTTAATATTGAAACAACATTTATTACAAGAATCATTAGAAAAAAATCGATAATAAGTGTCGCTTTATACATGAGGTTCTTTTTATATTAAAATATATTTAGAATAGGATTCTATTTAGAATTACATTTTAGCACTATTTTTTTATTGTTAATATAATTTTCTAAATCCTAAAAAAATTTTCTTATAATATTTAATAGTAATCATTAAATATATAACTAATAAAATCAATTATCCTTAATTATAATATGAATGAAAAGTACGCCATTTATTAAAATGCAAAAGGTTGAAAAGTTGTATTAGATTAATTAGATTAACTTTGATTATTTTGACAAAATTTATTCGTATATGTTGAATAATAACCTGAATTGGAATAGATTCTAATTTTTTAATTTTAGGTCAATGCTATTTTTGAATATAGATCAGTAAGAATTTATTATAAAAAATAATACTCTCTTTATATAATGACTTTTTTTGAAAGTTTTTTTAATAAATTATTAAAGTCAGAATACAAATATCAGTTTAGGTCTAGAAGAAAATGATTAACATAACTTTAATTACAATTATTCTACTTTCGGTACCAACACTTTTTGCTATACAATTTAATTATTCTCAAGAAGATGGCAATTCTGATAATTTAGAAAATATTCCGGATAATTCTCCGCAAATCAAACCTAAGATAGATGTTGAGATTGATGGAACTGCAAATGATGATAAAATTAGAGGAGGTACTGGAGATGATAAGATAACAGGTGAAGAAGGTTATGATACATTGGAAGGAGGAGGTGGAAAAGATAAGATAGAAGGTGGAGAAGGAGATGATAAAATTAAAGGAGGGAAAGGAGATGATAAAATTAAAGGAGACGAAGGAGGTGACATGATAGAAGGTAATCAAGGTAATGATCGAATAGATGGAGGTGAAGGTGATGATTCATTGAAGGGTGGTAAAGGAAACGATAAGATTCAAGGGGATAAAGGCAATGATAAACTAGAAGGAGGAGAAGGTGTAGATAGTTTTATTTGCGATAGTTTTGACAAGGTGATAGATTTTGATTCCCAGGAAGGAGATACAATCTCTGGCCAATGCACATTTGAGGATGAATCTGCTGTTAATAATCAGAAAAATATTACCTCCACAAGCAATACATAACCATTAAAAAAAATTATTTTTATTTTTAAATCTTTGAACTTTAATTTTTTAAGTCTTATAGATATAATAAATTTTTATAGATATAATAAAAACATTATAAAAAGTATCTATTTTAGACATTTTTTATAATTATTTCATAGATTATGTAGATAATTTTCTTCAATATGTAAAAATAAAGTTAGGTTTATCATTCATAATCTAAATAGAAATTTTTTAACTTAATGCATAAAAAAACAATAGAAAAAAGGATCAATTTTATAACCAAAATTAGGATACATATGATTTTTTTTATAAAGACTTATTAATAATGAGAACGATAGTAAGATATGTGTGGAATATGCGGACTAATTAGTAAACATTCTACTAATGTGACACCTCTTACTAAAACAATGATGATATCGATGAACAAAAGAGGCCCTGATGGAACTGGTCTGTTGTTAGATAATAGAGTTTATCAATATGAATCACCTGAAAAAATACTTTGTACTAGTTCTAATGCTAATACTAAGCTAGCTTTAGGTCACATCCGCCTTGCCATAGTAGGCGAGAGTAATTATATTCAACCTTTCAAGAGTTGTGATGGCAGATTAGTAATGGAACATAATGGAGAAATTTACAATTATAAAATGCTTAAAGAAAAATTAAAAAAAGAACATAAGTTCATATCAAATACTGATAGTGAAATTGTAGTACATTTACTTGAACATTACTATAAGGAAACCGGATATTCTGATCTTTTAAAAGCAATAAGGAAAACAGTGGCAGATTTGGATGGCATATATGCTCTTGCGATAAAAGATCAAAATGAAGATAAAATTTACCTAGTTAGAGACAGATTAGGAATAAGACAGATATACTATGGCCAGAATGATAAAGTTATAGGTTTTGCTTCAGAACGTAAAGGTCTTTGGCAGATAGGTATTAAAGAACCTACAATCTCACTATTGCCTGGTCATTGTGTAATTTTATCGGATAAAATATCTCCTCCCATTAAAATATCCGAGCCGCCTATTAACTACAGTAACGAACCTACTTTTTCCAATTTGGAAGATGCAATATTATCTTACAAAACTGCTTTGTATAATTCTATCAAGAAGAGGTCACAAGATCTTTCTAGAATTGGAATAATTTTTTCCGGGGGAATCGATAGTGTACTTATTGCTAAAATTACAAAAGAATTGGTTCCTAATGTTACTTGTTATACTAGTGGAATAGCAGGTTCTGATGATATAAAATTTTCAAAGGTTATTGCAGATGAATTGGATTTGGATCTTAAAATCAACGAATTAGATGTAAAAGATATTGAAAATATGCTGCCCAATATCTTAAATATAATTGAAACTAATAATAGTACTCAAGCAGAAGTTTCTATTCCCATTTTTGGAGCATTAAAGTTAGCAGCTAAGGATGGTCTCAGAGTTGTATTTACCGGTCAAGGTGCAGATGAGTTATTTGGAGGATATTCATGGTATGGAAAGATTTTTTCCAAATACGGTTATAAAAAATTGAAAGAATACATGATACAAGATTTGCTGTTACTATACAAAGAAACCCTTGAAAGAGAAGATAAATTAGCTATGGCGAATAGTATTGAAATGAGAGAACCATTTTTAGATTCAGAGGTCGTAAAAACTGCTACCAGCATTCATATGAATCTAAATATAGTCGATAATAATGATATTTTTGGAAAACGTGTACATCGAGAATTAGCAATACGAGTAGGAATACCTAAGTATATTGCATATAGAGAAAAGCAAGCTGCACAACATGGTGCAGGAATTCATGGAATCTTAACAAAAATTGCAGAAAAAAATGGGTTTAATAAAAAAATGGTAACCAAGGAATATATAGCAGATATTGCAAAAAGAGAAAAACTAGGTAGCTCTGAACGCTATGGTTATTTATTTGATGACAAAATTTCTTGGAATTCTGCAACATGGGTTCAATTATATCTAGACAAACTGACAAACCTGAATCAAATCGCATGTGAAATCAAAAGATAAAATATATCAAAACTTTTTAGAAAAGAATATGTTCATCTGACTTATACCTAAAAGTCAGATGAAAAGTGACATTATGACTTATCAACCTGCTCTATTAATAATAGATGTACAAAATGGTTTTATGAGTAAAGGTGGTTCTTATGATCTTCTTGGTATAAAAATATCAAACTATCAGCAGATTATTCCTAAATTAAAAGAATTAATATCAATATGTAGAATGTATAATGTTCCTATATTTTATACACAAGCAGTTAGAGAATCATCTGGAATAGATCTTTTAACTAAAACACATAGAATTCTCCCAAAATCAAGAGAAGAAAGAATAAAAAAGAGACCTATTTGTGTGAGAGGAACATGGGATGCTAAAATTATTGATGAAGTAAAACCAACCAGCAAAGATCATATTGTTATTAAAAGAAGAGATTCAGCCTTTCAAGACACAGAAACAGAAGTTTGGTTAAACAGTCTAAAAGTAAATACATTAATCTTTTGTGGGATAGATACATCAATTTGTGTTGAAACATCACTTAGAGATGGCTTTAATAAAGGTTATGACGTAATTCTTATTTCTGATGCTACTGCTTCAGCCAATATTAGACATTATAAAACTACAATAGAACATGTTAAAGAGTATTATGGCTTAGTGATAAAGGTTAAAGAAATTAAAGAAGTATTAGAAGCAAAGAAGAATGGGATGTATTTGGATAAGATTAAAATGATAAGAGAAAAGAAGAACCTACTTGAGCCAGAGCCTAACTAATTCAATGAATAGAAAAAGTAATTTTTAAAATTGAAAAAATAGTTTGAACCAATTAAAAATCTGAAATTAGAAATAAAAATTAGTGTTGATGGCCACAGCCACAACCTCCGCTATGACTCTCTCCTTGACTTTCTTTTTCCAAACAAGAGGGACACTTAGCCATATTTGTTTCTGACATGAATGCTGTACCACAAGAGGTACATTTTAATTTTTGAATTCCTTCCATAAACAAAGATATCAATATATCCTTATTAAAGCTTTAACTATCTAATACAAATATCATGTTTATTACGTTATTTACAATCGATGTATTCATTGACTTTTTTATATTAGATAATTTAATATATTGATCTTGACATTATTAGGAGTAGATAAACTTCAAAAATTCATAAATTATCAATATTTTAAAATTTTAAATTCAATAAATAAAGTGATTTTATAAAATAAGAGTAATAAAATGAGAGTAATAACAAACAATTGCAAATTAATAACATTATATTTAAAATAATAATATATTATAACTCTTGAATATTAATAAAAAAGGTATTAGGGTTTTAGCCATAGCAGAAAGTTTTAGAAAAGAAAAAACTAAATCCATTTTAACAGGTGTTGTAATGAGAAAAGATTCTGATTATTGATGGTATAATTTTTGGTAGTGCTACCATTCGAGGAGATGATGCTACACAAAATATTATTAGGATGTATAAGAGTTTACAAAGAAATGATATTAATTTTCTGTTATTAGATGGCTTGATTATAAGTATGTATAATATTATAGATGGAAAAACAATACATGATAATATAGGTATCCCTGTTATAGCAATCACATTTAAGAATTCTCAGGGAATAGAATATTCTATTAAAAAACATTTTCCTTCTAATTATAACAATAAATTAGATAATCTAAAGAAACTTGGAAAAAGAAATTTAGTATTACTTAAAACCGATAAATTTTTATGGATACGCATCTGGGGCATAAAACTTGATGATGCAATTAAACTTTTAAATTCATTTCTAATTCAAGGATCTATTCCAGAACCGATTAAATTAGCAAAAATGATTTCGCATGCTTATTTAAATACAATATATGATAATAATAGAAATAGCATAAGATAAGAGAACTTTCTTATTTTTTGTTATTGAAGTGTATAACATATTTTATACATTTCATTGTATGAAAAGCAATTAAATTCTAAATTTAATAATCTATGGTTATCGATTTAAATTTCTTATAATCTTACAGTTAAGATTTAATAAATTGATGTAATATAATATAAAAGTATAATTAAATAGATAGTCTTTTTAACAAATTAAAAAACAATTATTAATAGAATAAGTAACTGTAGTACTTCCATAGATAGGTAACAGATTTACTTACTAACATGGGTAACACTTTTTATCTGCTTGACTCTCTTGTTACTATTATGATTATTTAATCTTCCTTTAGAAAGGAACATTTCAGATGGTGTGTGACCATTGATACCACCATGTTCTCTTTCTTCATTGTATGCTTTAACAAACATATAGAATATCTTCTCTTTTTCTTCTTCTACATCAGAAATATTTTCTACTACTAAAAATTCATTTTTAACTATTTTGTTGTATGCCTCAATTTTTCCTTGTAGTTGTGGATAGCCTTTTGGAATTGGTTTATCCTTTATCTTGGTCCTTTTCAGAAAATGTCTGAATATTTTAGATGTGAATTGTTTACCATTATCATGCATTACCTTTTCAGGCTTACCATTCTCTACACAATGTAGTCTTCAAGTACTTTTGCAGTACATCTACAACACTTCTTTTTCTTTGAGACCAATAACTTGCTGTTTTCCTTGAACAATCATCTTCACAACTGATAAAATAATTCCTTTTATTGGAATTCTCCATGTAAAAAGGTCCTAAAATATCCATCTGTATCATTTGGTTTGGTTTTTTCATCTCAAACCTCTTCCATTTTCTTCTATTTCTGATTTTACATATCAATATGTTCAAACCATGTCTTTTTAGTACCCTGTATATGGTTTTGGTACTGAGTGATATAATTCATGTAAACGTTTTAGTCTGAATCTGATACGACTACATCCAAATCTTTTTGTGATACGTAGATCCACTATTTCCTGTTCTATCTCATTTGTTACCTTTGCAGATTAATATTGTGTGTGGTTTTCTACTTCTATCCTGTAAACCATCTCTATGCCATCCTTTAGGTACCTGTTCTTCCACTTGTAGTATGTCTTTGTAGATGTATTATATCTAGCACAGATATCTGTGACAGTATCTCCACCAGTCGACTCTTTTTCATGAATTAAATTAAATTTTGTTTGTAATTCTATTTTTATTATACACACTTCCTATTAGCAGAGTAGCAAGAAGTGTTACCTATGTCAGTAAATGAAATTGTAACCTATGTCAGCAAGTACAACAAGTAACAAAATCAGAGTAGGATGTAGTAGATTTTTTTTACAGCTAGCTATTAACAATTTATTTTTTTTTATAACTTTCATTATTTTTCAATACTGAAAAGTAATAGAGGTTATACAAGTTTTTTATCTAAAACTATGAAATGATTATATAATTTATAGTACTTTTTATTATATGAGTGAACGAACAGGTTTAGACAATACAACATATGATATTTTATCAGCTCTAGGTAAAGAAGCTGACTTTTTATATGATACAATAGATAAATATATTGATGATGCCAAACAATCAAACAATAATGAATTAGTAGATCTATGGAATAAAATTAAACAAGATAGATTAAGGCATATTCATGATCTGCATGAGGCCTTAGAACGAGCCATTCATAAATAATAAGTCATTGATTTGTTACTTCCACTTTATTTATATTAATTTTTTTCTTTATAATTAATTTAATTTTCGTTATTATAATAAATGAGAGACTATTCAACTAATAAGATTGTAAGTTTCATAGATCAAGGATAGATAAGAGACTCGACAATAATTCATCAATTAAATGTTGATGAGATTTTATATTAACTAAAATTAACTTTAAGGTGATCGTTTTATTATATGTAAGAATAGCAATAAATTTTTTGGTAAAAAATAAAGGTTAATTCTTTTGTTTTCTAAGTTCTATAGTATTATTTGGTATATGAGGAAAAATCTTTTTTACATCGAGAAATCGTTTCCTTAAAGTTACAACACTCATTTCACCAGCTATAGCAACTTGAGACTGACTAATGTTTTCTCCTTGTTCTAAGCATGCAGCATAGAGAACTGCTATGGACAATGCAGTTGGATCCTTACCAGAGGAAAAAGGATGTTCTTTTATTTGAGACATCATATCTATTGCTCTATTAAGAGTTTTTTTACTTATACCACCTTTATTGGCAATTTTACTTAAATAAGTAGTAGAATCGATAGGTTGTAATCTAATCTTTAAGTTTCGTAATAGTAAACGATAACATTTTCCTGCAAAAACTTTATCGGCATTAGCAATCTCTGCAATTTCGTCCAAGGTTCTTGGAACATTCATCTCTCTGCATGCAACATATACACAAGCTACAACGAATTCTTTTATTGAACGGCCTTTTGTTATTCTTTTTTCGACAACTTTCCTATAATAATATGCTGATTTTTCTATTATTGTATCACTCAAAGACAATTTGTCTTTGATTCTTAACAATACACCAAAAGCATTTTTTAGGTTTCTATGATAACTTCGGTTATTGCTTGAAATTTTATTCCAATGACGTATAGTCCTCACTTTTGCTAATTGATTGGTATTTAATTGGCTTCCGAATGCATCTACGTTGGCTGGAGAAATTGTAGTAGAGAGTCCTTTATCATAATGTGCAAGTGATAATGGCATTCCTACACTTAAATTATTTTCCAAATTTTTCATTGGTTCTGATTCAATACCAGATGAGTCTAGTCTATCTTCTATTATCATTCCACAGGATGTACAAATCATTTCACCATTGTTGGAATCAA
Source organism: uncultured Nitrososphaerales archaeon (assembly GCA_963840085.1). Classification (GTDB taxonomy): domain Archaea; phylum Thermoproteota; class Nitrososphaeria; order Nitrososphaerales; family Nitrososphaeraceae; genus TH1177. The sequence continues at coordinate 756 of CAWIYT010000047.1, read as the reverse complement.
ATATAATTTGTTTATTTTGGCAATTTGGACAATCATTACTGATTTTTTCAATAATTTCTGTTTGTAATGTTTTAGGCATTGTACTCATGGTTTTCAACAATGAATAAACTTAATTAAAGACTTGGTTTACAAATTATTAAATTTAATGGAAAAATTACTTCTAAACACAAAAAAACACAACATAACACAATTATAGATGTTAAATTAGTATTCTTTAATGACTAATGCACTCGTTCCTTTAGAGTGGAAAAAGATGTTTCTAACATTCTGGATGAAGAAGCAGAACGTATGGGCATATCTGTGAATGCATTAGTAAATATCATTCTTAAACATTATTCTGAATTTAGTCGTTTTTTATCTAAAATTGATCTGGTAATACTAAACAGAGACATTTTAACTAAATTATTAGAATTCGTGGATGACCAAAACTTATTTAAAATGGGATTAGAATTAGGAGAAACAATTCCCAAAGACACAATATTATTTTGGAAAAAAGATTTAGACAAGCAAAATGTTTTTGAATATCTGGAAAAAATTATTTGTAGATATGGACTATTAGGTACTTATGATCAAATAGATCAACAAGGTGAAAAAATTATAGTTATTAGACATAGATTAGGAAAAAAAGGATCTATCTTTTTTCATGGTTATATAAAATCAACTTTTAACATAGTAGGTTTAGACAGTAATATTGAAGTAACAGAATCATCAGTAAAAGCAAAAATAACAATTTAAAGTATATAATCAAATACAAAG